>JALHDK010000212.1 GCA_022838965.1 Actinomycetales bacterium
ATCCGCTGGCCGCCGGATTACTGATCGCGGATCCGCTGCTGTTCCCGGTGGCTGTGATCCTGATCCGGCTACGGAACCGGCACCCGCTGGCGGTCGCGGTGGCCCTGTCGGTGGTCGTGGGCCTGTCACGGTCGAGTTCGGGCTTCTGGGCGTGGGCCGTGATCACGATGGCGACACGGCGCCGCTGGCGGTGGGTGGCCGTTACCGGCGGGGTGACCCTCCTCGCCACGCTCGTGAGCGTTGCGGTGACCCTCCCGACGTCCGCCCTCGATGTCCAGGTCACCGGCCCCGATGGTGCGACCCAGCCCTTCACCGACCCGGCCGTGGTTCTGGCCGCCGTGGTGGCCATGAACCTGGTCGTCTACTTCGCTCTCGTGGCGTGGGGTTTCTACCTGGGAGCGCGCCGCGAACTGGTGGCATCCCTCACCGAACGCGCCGAGACGGCCGAACGCGAGCAGGCCTGGCGCATCGCCCAGGCACAGGGAGACGAGCGGGCCAGGATCGCCCGCGAGATGCACGACGTGCTCGCCCACCGCATCTCGCTGGTGAGCATGCACGCCGGAGTCCTCGCCTACCGTGACGACCTGAACGTCGAGGAGACGGCCCAGGTGGCCCGCATCATCCAGACCAACGCGGCCGAATCGCTCACGGAACTGCGGGCGGTGCTCGGCGTCCTGCGCGAGCCATCCGCAACCCCGGCCAAACCCCAACCCACGCTGGCCGACCTGCCAGCTCTGCTCGACGAGTCCCGGGAGGCGGGAACCCACCTGAGCGTGTCGGACGACGTCACCTCGCGCGGCACTGCCGCCAGCAACCGGACGCCACGCCTACCGCATCCTGCAAGAGGCGTTGACGAACGCCCGCAAGCACGCGGTGGGAGCCCCCGTGCACGTGGCCCTGTCCGGGCGCCCCGTCGACGGCCTCTCCCTGGAAGTGGCGAACCCCTTGACCTCCACCACAGGACTGCCCGGAGCCGCGCTTGGCCTGGTCGGACTGCGGGAACGCGCGCAACTCGCGGGCGGCTGGTGCACCGCGAGGGTCGAGCAAGGCAGGTTCGTGGTGAGAGCGTGGCTGCCGTGGCCGGCGTGATCAAGGTGGCGGTCGTCGACGACGACCCCCTCGTCCGTACAGCGCTCGCACTCATCCTGGGCGGCGCGAAGGACATGCAGATCGTGGGTGAAGCCTCCGACGGGCAAGACGCCCCCACCCTCGTCGCCGACGTGCGGCCCGATGTCGTCCTCATGGACATCCGCATGCCGCGGCGCGACGGACTGTGGGCGACCCGCGAGATCCTGGCCCGGCCCGATGCGCCCGCCGTCCTGGTACTGACCACATTCGACGCCGACGACCTGGTACTTCAGGCACTGGCAGCCGGCGCGTCCGGGTTCCTGCTCAAGGACACCCCACCCGACCGCATGGTGGCCGCCGTCCGGGCTGTCGCCGCCGGCGAACCAACCCTGTCCCCCACCGTCGCCGCCCACGTGATCGCAGCGGCCACCCGCGGCACCGGCGACCCGCGCCGCGACGCCGCCCGCCAGGAACTGAGAGCCCTCGCCGACCGCGAACTGGAGGTCGCCCTGTGCCTCGGCCGCGGACTCACCAACGCCGACATCGCCGCTGAACTGTACATGTCCGTCGCAACCGTCAAGGCCTACGTCACGCGCATTCTGACCAAACTCGGCGTCGAGAATCGCGTCCAGGTGGCGCTGAAAGTGCACGACGCCGACATGAGCTGAAATCCACAGATCACGCCCGGACTCCGCCACAAGGGCGCCAGGGAACACCCGAACGGCGACACGGCGCAACCAGCCTGTTGCGGCAAGTCGACTCCAAGACTTCCGCAACGGCAGTGCGGGTTCCTGAACTCGGCGCGACCAGGGTGAACCGTGCAGGTGGGGCCAACTCGAACCGTCACTACCACCCCGGCGTGTCGCCGGGTGGGGCCAGATCAGACCGTCACACCACGCCACGAACCGCAGCAGGTGGGGCCACATCACAACGACACAACCGCGACAACACCCACCCGCCGGGGCCAAACCAAACCGTCACGGTGGGGCCATTTCAGAGTGACAGCGCCACGGCGGTCAAGGGGTCCTGCGAACACTCCCGACGACACGCCCCAAGCCGCTGACATGCTGCTTTACCTGTCGGGCTGGCGGTCCTTGAAACCACGACCCCTTGAAACCCACAAGACGGCGGACTGTCCGTAGGTGTCGACACAAGGCGCTGACCTGCACCTTCGCTGCTGGACCGGCCCGTGTCGACGGTCGCCGACACCACCAGATGGGGCCGGTTTGGTGTCAGCCCTGGTGTCACTTTCGGTGTTGCGGTTGGTGTCAACCAGTCGCGAGGTCGGGGTGGATTACGCGGCGCTGGTGTCGGCGCTGTCCAGGATGAGGAGGTCGTTGCCGAACACAGCCGAGATCTGGAGATGACCCCCGAGCGCCTGCACGTAGCGAGCGATGACATCCACGGTCGACACCTCGCCGCGCTCGATCTGGGAGACCCTGCTCTTGGTCACGCCCATCCGCTCGGCCACCTCGGCCTGGGTCAGCCCCAGGCTCGTGCGACGTTCCGCAAGCCGATGCGCGTCGATGTAGGCCTGATTGCGCTGATGCGCCTCCGCGACCGCCACCTGACCTCCAAGTTCCTGGACAATGCCCGCACGAACGTCGGCCCACTTCTTGGTCGCCATCACTGCTCCTCCTCTCGACGACGCTCCTCCAGATACTCCGCATACAGCCGCTCCGCCTCCGGGATCACTGCGGCGTACCACTGCTTCCAGTTGCCCGACTTGTCCCCACCGATCAGCAGGATCGCCGAGCGCCACAGATCGAAGACGAACAGGACCCGGATCTCGCTACGGCCAGCCGACGCTGGTCGGAGTTCCTTCAGGTTGTGCACCTTCGACCCTTTGATGCGGTCCACCAGCGGTCGCCCCAGATTGGGTCCGGCTGCGGCGAGCCGGTCTATCGCATCAGTGATCAAAGCCTGCGAGGAGCGATCGAGCGTGCCGAACCAGGCGAGGCACTCGTCGGTGACCAGGATCTCCCACTCCTCCACCCCTCGAGTGTAGCAAATGCTACACCCAGCCTCGTCAGGTTTGAGTCACGGTGGTCGCCACGGGACCGGACACACTGGAACCGACGGGCGGACACCGGGGGTCCGCGACCTGACTTGGCTCACTCCCTGTTTTCGCGGCGGTCGGCGGGTCTGTGAGCTGGGGTGATGTGTCGGGATCGGGGTGTTTTCGCGCACTAAGGGGTGTG
>JALHDK010000213.1 GCA_022838965.1 Actinomycetales bacterium
GCGGACTCGTTCTCGATGCGCACGACGGCACTGCGCCAGAATGGCATCGGGAAGTAGCAGTAGCCGGTCCTATCCCGAACACCCACCATCAGGGAACTCGTCGGCCTCCAACTCTCGCCGATGCCGAAGAGGTGGCCGATGGGCGCATCCACGCTCGGTGTCGGCTCCCCGTCCCACCAGATGCGAATCCGCGCGCCTTGCAGGATCTCATCGGTCGTCGAGGCCATGTCCAGCTCCAGGCGGCGCAGCAGGGTCTCGAGGTGCTCGGTGCCCTGCCGGGCGGGCACCTGGCGGATCCGCCCGGCGTCGCCGGACACGAGGCCCACCTGGTCGCCGCGCCACCGGGCGATCCACGCGATCACCTCCGCGACCACCAGGGCGACGGCTGCCTTCGTCTCCCGGGTGGGGGTGAGGGCGGCCATCGACCGGCCGGTGTCCACGGCGAGGATGATCGAGAGGTTGGTCTCCTTCTGGAACCGCTTGATGATCGGGTGGCCGGCCCGGGCGGAGGTCTTCCAGTCGATGTCCTTGGGATCGTCTCCGGGGCGGTACTCGACCAGCTCGTCGAAGTCCTGGCCGTGACCCGAGAAGATCGACCGGTGCCGCCCCTCCAGCAGGCCGGTGGCCCGCCGCACCACCGGCAGCTCGAGTCGCCCCCGCACCGCGGCGAGACGCGACACGTGGCTCATGGTGCCCTCACGGCACCGGCACGGCCGCGAAGACCGCGTCGATGAGGGACTCCGGGGTGACGTTGGTGGCGAGGGCGTCGTAGGTGCGCACGAGGCGGTGGCGCAGCACGGCGTGGCGGAGGGCCTTGATGTCGTCGGGGACCACGTAGCTGCGCCCGGCCATGAGGGCGAGGACCTGCCCGAGCCGCATGAGGGCGATGCCACCCCGGGGGGAGGCGCCCACGCGGACGTGCTCGTCGAAGTTGCGGAGGGGACGGGGACCCCCACCCCGGGTGGTGCTGATGAGCGCCACCACGTACTCCTTGATGGTCCGGTGCACGAACACGCGACCGGTGACGCCGCGGAGGAACACGACGTCGTCGAGGGTGATCGGGTCCGTGGCGAGGGGTGCGGTCAGCGTGCCGTCGGCGAGACGCTCGAGGATCTCCACCTCCTCGGTGGGGCTCGGATAGCCGATCACCTCCTTGAGGAGGAACCGGTCCATCTGCGCCTCGGGCAGCACATAGGTGCCCTCCTCCTCGATCGGGTTCTGCGTCGCCATCACCATGAACGGCTGCGGGACCGGGTAGACCACCCCCCCGATCGAGGTCTGCTGCTCCTGCATCGCCTCGAGCATGGCCGACTGGGTCTTCGCGGAGGACCGGTTGATCTCGTCCAGCAGCACGAGGTTGGCGTGCACCGGGCCGAGCTGGGTGGTGAGCTCCCCGGTGGTGTAGTTGAAGATCTGGGTGCCCACGATGTCGTTGGGCATGAGGTCCGGGGTGCACTGGATGCGGTGGAACGTCCCGGAGACCGCGGATGCGAGGGTCTGCGCGGCGGTCGTCTTCGCGAGGCCGGGAACGGATTCGAGCAGCACATGGCCGCCCGCGAGGAGAGCGCCCACCAGGGCGGTCCGCAGGCCGCGTTGCCCCACCACCCGCTGGTCGAAGATCTGGTCCACGCGCGCCAGCAGGTCCTGGGCGCGGTCCATCTCCGCCGTGGTGATGGCGGTCTCCTTAGCCATGCTGTTCCTTCCGGCCGGTCCGGCCCGCCGCCCCCACGACTAGGCTACGTATGTGATGAGCGAGGCGGCAAGGGAGCCGGGGACGGCCGCTCCGCCGTCGCGCCGGACGCCCGGCGCGCCCGTCGTGGTGGCCGGCGGCCTGGCGGCGCTCCTCGCCCTGCTGGCCGGGCTGGCCCTCACCGGGGCCACCCGTCCCCAGGAGCTGGTGGACCCGGGTGCGCTGGTGCGGTGGGGGCTGCCGCTGGTCACCGTGGTGGTCCGCCTCGCCGCGCTGCTCACCATCGGGGCCTTCGCGGTCTGCGCCACCGTTCTCACGGGGCCGGGACGCGGGCGGCCATCGCCCGCGTGGCGGCTCGCCAGCCGGGTGGGCATGGTCTCCGCCGCCACCTGGGCCGTGGCGCAGGCGCTCCACCTCGTGGTGGTGTACGCGCAGGTGTGGGGCCGGCCGCTGGATGCGCCCACCTTCGGACAGGAGCTGCGCATCTTCCTCACCGCCACCGAACTGGGCAGGGCGTACCTGTGGGCCACGATCCTGGCGGTGGTGGTGTCCCTGGCCGCGGCCGCCACCGCCGGCATGACCGGAGCGGCGTGGACCACCGTGCTCGCCTGGGTGGCCCTCGTGCCGATCGCGTTGACGGGCCACGCCGCCGGGGCCGCCTCCCACAACGTCGCCGTCTCGGCGATGGCGCTCCACCTCGCCCCGCTGGGACTGTGGCTGGGCGGGCTGGTGACGCTCGCCGTCGTCGCCCGCCGCCTGGACGACGAACTCCCGGCGGCCGCACGGCGGTACTCGACGCTCGCGCTGTGGTCGTTCGTGCTGGTGGGGAGCACCGGGGTCGTGTCCTCCGCGTTGCGCCTGACGTCCCCCGCGGACCTGGTGACGACGCCGTACGGCGTGGTGCTCACCGTCAAGGTGCTGCTGTTCGCGGGCCTGGGGGTGGCGGGCTGGCTGCATCGCCGGCGCACCATCCCGCGCCTGACCGACAGCCCGGGACTGTTCTGGCGGCTCGTGGCGGTGGAGGTGCTGGTGTTCGGCGCGATCACCGGCCTCGCGGTCGTGCTGGGCTCGTCCGCACCACCCGAGCCCCAGAATCCCGTGGTGGATCCCTCCGCGGTGTTCGCGATCACCGGATACGGCGAGCCGCCCCTCCCCACCCCGGTCACCTGGTTCACGCAGTGGCACCCGGACCCCCTGTACCTGGCGGTGGCGGGGAGCGCCGTCGTCACCTACCTCACCTGGGCGCGGCGCCTGCGACGGCGCGGCGACCACTGGCCGGTGATCCGGAGCGTGCTGTGGGTGACCTCATGGGTCCTGTTCACCTGGGTCACCAACGGGGGCCCCATGGTCTACGGCATCGTGCTGTTCTCCGCCCACATGGTCATGCACATGACTCTCGTGATGCTGGTCCCGGTGTTCTGGGCGCTGGCCGCGCCCGTGACGCTGGCGCTGCGGGCCCTCCCGGCCCGGCGGGACGGGTCGCGCGGCCCGCGCGAGTGGCTGCTGGCGTTGCTGCACTCCCGGTGGGCGATGGCGTGGGCGACGATTTCTTCATTGAACGACCACAGGGTGGCGGGCGTGAACTTCGCCGGATCGTTGTTCATCTTCTACTACACCGACCTCTTTCCCCTGGCGCTGGGCACCCACGTGGGACACGTCCTCATGGTGGTGCACTTCTCGCTGGCGGGGTACCTGTTCGCGAACGCGCTGATCGGCACCGACCCGGGGACGAACCGGCCGTCCTACCCCCTGCGCCTCGTCCTGCTGTTCGCCACCATGGTGTTCCACGCCTTCTTCGGGCTCTCGCTCGCCAACCTGAGCGTGCTGCTCGCCGCCGAGCACTACGGCCGGCTCGGGCTGAGCTGGTGGGTGGACGCGCTGGCCGATCAGCAGATCGGCGGCTTCGTCACCTGGGGCATCGGGGAGGCGCCCACCCTGGTGCTGGCCGTGATCATGGCCATGATGTGGGCGCGGGCCGACGAGAAGGTGGCCGTGCGGCTGGACCGGCAGGCCGATCGCACGGGCGACGCCGAGCTTGCCGCCTACAACCGCATGCTGGCCGAACGCGCCGCGGCGAGCGCGCGGGCCGGGGAGCGCGCGCCAGGGCCCGGCCGGCGGGGGTCAGCGGAACAGTGACTCGTCCGGCGTGAAGTCGGTGCCGTCGATCCGGAGGTGGACGCCGTCCGGCAGGACCTCGATGGCGGCGATCCGCAGCCCGTCGGGCAGCTGGACGGGCAGGACCGCCCGGGTGATGCCGATGAGCCCGCCGAGCCGGGAGACGTCCACCCTGCGTCCCCCGAGGGACAGGGTCTCGGGCTCCAGCGCGATCCCGCCGTCGGCCAGCTCCGGACGGAACTCGACCGCGAGCTCGGCCCCCAGAATCTCCCCGGTGATCGCCAGTGCGTCTCCCCGGATGGCGACGTCGGCCCCCAGGCCACTCTCCGCCTTGAACAGGCGGTCGATCTCGGTGACCGGCAGCACCGCCGCCGCGGTGAGGGCCGCGATCGTGGTGGGCTCCGCCGTCGAGACCCCGCGCGCCACCACGTGCGCGTCCACGAGCCGGACTCCCGCGAGGGTGAGCTCGGGGATGTCGAGCTCGACGTGGTCCAGTGACCCGGCCACCACCTGGGTGAGGTAGGGGAAGCCGCCGATGACCACGCCGACCCGCGGGGCGCCGGTGGCCTCCACCACCCGGGCGGCGATCCCCTCCTCGCTCCGGTTCCGGACGAACTCGTCCCCGGCCCACGCCGCACCGAGCAGCCCCACGACGAGGATGAGCGCGAACATCACCTTCTTCACATCCACACGGTAGGCGGTGGCGCAGCCGCCGGCATCCCCTGGCCGCGCCCTCAGCCGAAGGACGCCACCAGCCCCGCCGCGATCGCCCGCGCGTAGCGCTCGCGCACGGCCGGGTCCTGCACCGCCGCGCCCTCCTCGGGATTGCGGAACTCCGCGAGTTCGAGCAGAACCGCGGGCCGCCGGGCGAAGTTGAGGGTGGCGAGATCGTCCCGGAACTGGAGCGCGCCGGGCACCACCGACGAGGCGGGGAACCCCTCCGCGGCGAGCGCCGCGAGCAGCTGGTGCGCCACCTCCCGGGACGGCTCCCCCTGGGCCGGGTGGAGCGGCGACGCCACCACGATCGCGAAGTACCCGCGCACCGCCGGTGACCCGGACCCGTTGCCGTGGATCGACACCAGCACGGCGGCATCGTTCGCGAACTGGCCGCGCTGGTCCACGCACGGGCCGACGCCGTCGGGACCACGCGTGAGCAGCACCGTCGCCCCCTCGGCCTCGAGCAACTCGCGCGCGCGGTCCGCCACGTCCCAGGTGAACTCGTGCTCCCGGTAGCCGTCCGCCGTGGCGGTGCCCACCGTGTTGCAGGCCTTCCATCCGCCGCGACCATCCGGCACCAGCGCGGTGACGGTCCGGGGGGCCGCCGCGTTGCCGGCGTTGTGGCCGGGGTCCAGCGCGATCCTCACGCCCGTCAGGGGCGGCAGCTCCGCCGGCGTGGCGGGCTCACCGGGCGGCGCCGGGGTCGCGGTGGCCGGCGGGGTCGCGGTGGCCGGCGGCGGGGCGTCCGGCAGCGACGACGTCTGGCCGAGCCACAGCCCGACGCCGCCCGCCACCACCGCGAGGGCCGCGGCGACACCGGTCCCGAATCTCCCCACGCACCCAGTGTGTCACCGGGCCCGCGCCGGCGACGCCTCCGCTCTCCCCAGGCGGCGCAGCACCGCCTCGTCGTCGATGGTGGAGATGCCGGCGGCCTTGAGCTTGTCCTGGATGGTCTGGTAGCGCTTCTTGACCTCGGCGCTCAGCGCCGTGCCGTCCGGCAGCTTGTCCTGGTAGAACAGGGTCTTGTCGGGCAGCACCAGCACTTCCAGTTGG
>JALHDK010000214.1 GCA_022838965.1 Actinomycetales bacterium
AGAAGAGCGGGCGCTCGCCGCCGAAACTGACCCTCCGGATCTCGCAGAGGTTGTCGCACCCCTTGCAGGTGAACGACGTGGAGTCGCAGACCCTCGCGGAGAGGTCGAAGCCGTGGAACCTACGCCCGCCCTCCCCCCGCGTCTCCCGCATCGCGAGAAGCGCCGCGCCTATCGCGCCGGTGACATCGTGGTGAGGGGGGACGATGATCCTCTTTCCCGTCACCTTTTCGAACGCCGCGATCACGCCGCGGTTCCACGCGACCCCGCCCTGGAAGAAGATAACGTCCCCGATCCGCCTGTCCCCTACGACCTTGTTGAGGTAGTTGTGAACGATGGAGTAGGCCAGCCCGGCCACGAGGTTTCTCTTGCTCATCCCCTTCTGCTGGTGCGCCACGAGGTCGGACTCCATGAAGACGGTGCACCGGTCCCCGAAACGCCCCGGGTTTTCCGCCTCGAGGGCGAGCCGCCCGAACTCCTCCTCGATGCTGATGCCGAGCTTCTCGGCCTGCTCCTCCAGGAAAGATCCCGTGCCCGCCGCGCAAACCTTGTTCATCTCGAAGTCCACTACGGCGCCGTGGCTAAGGCTGATGTATTTGGAATCCTGACCGCCGATCTCGAAGATGGTGTCCACGTCCGGATTGATCCTGAGCGCCGCGACCGCCTGGGCGGTGATCTCGTTGCGGACCACGTCCGCGCCGATATAATCCCCAGTGAGGTAGCGCCCCGACCCGGTCGTCCCGACCCCGCAGACGCGGACCTTGCCGCCGACCTCCCCCCCGACCTCCGCCAGCCCCTGCCTCACCGCCTCGAGCGGGCGCCCGGCGGTGGGGAGATAGCGCCGGGCGAGGACGGCCCCGTCGCGGTCGATCACCACGACGTTTGTCGAGAGCGATCCGATGTCCACCCCGACATACGCCTCCACCGGCGCCGGCCCGGACGCCGGCACGCCCTTCACATCCACCCGCCGCGCCTCGGACGCCGTCCCGGCTGAGAGCGGATCGCAGCCGCGGCCCTCCCCGCGCGAGGACGAGAAGTAGCGGGCGACAGCCCCCGGCCCCTTGAACCTGCCGGCGTTGGAGAAGCCGTGCTCGGCCGCGTAGAGGGCGGCGCCGATGGCGCCCATGACCGCGTGCTTGGGGGGGACGATCAGCCCCCCCGGGGGGAGCCCCAGCACGTCCTCGAAGGCGCGGACGACCCCCGCGTTGGCGGCCACCCCGCCCTGAAATACGATCGGGGGGGTAAACACCCTCCCCCTTCCGACATTGCTCTTGAAGGTGCGCGCGACCGCCCAGCAGAGCCCCGCTACGATATCGTAATCCGGGGTCCCGATCTGCTGCAGGTGGATCATGTCCGACTTGGCGAAGACCGAGCAGCGACCGGCTATGCGCGGCGGGTGGGCGGAGCGGAGCGCGTGCTCGGCGAACTCCTTTTCGATCGAGAGGCCCATCCGGCTCGCCTGCTGGTCGAGGAAAGAACCGGTGCCCGCCGCGCAGACGGTGTTCATCGAGAAATCCTCGATGATCCCCCGGCCGGAGGAGGGATCGTCCCGGACTAGGATCATCTTCGAGTCCTCCCCCCCCATCTCGATGATCGTCCGGGCACCGGGGCAGAGCCGCGCGGCGGCGCGCGCCTGCGCGGGATCGGCTGCGATCTCGCCCTTCTCGATCTCCAGATCGACACGCTTGAGGGCCTGATGGCCGGACTTGTAGGTCTTGGTCAGACCTTCGATGGAAATGACGGCTGGCATGGAGCCCCTCCCGGCTTCGGGGAAGGCAGATAAGGAGCGGCATGATGCGGCTCAAGGGGACGCCCGCCCTCTTCCAACGGGAAGGGGTTGCAGGAGCGATCCGCCCTGAAAGGCGTTATAGTCGAGGCCGAACCGCACAGGACGATCGCCATGTCCCCTCGCCGCCCCCTTCTTCTGGCCCTGCCCCTCGTCGCCCTGCTCGGTCTGGCGGCCTGCGAGACCGAAAGCGTGCTGCCGGAGACAGACGGTTTCGGCGCCGCGCCCAACCTGCCGGCGCCCCGGCCCCAAGCCGTGCCGACCGTGAAGATCGCCCGCGCCGTCGGCTGGCCGCAGGGACAGACGCCGGTTGCGGCGGCGGGCCTGGCGGTGAACGCCTTTGCGACGGGGCTGGATCATCCGCGCTGGCTCTACGTCCTGCCCAACGGCGACGTCCTAGTCGCCGAATCCCAGGCGCCCGCCAAGCCGAAGGAGAAGAAGGGGGGCCTGCGCGGCTGGATCGAAGGGCTGGTGATGGCGCGCGCGGGATCGGGCGACCGCCCCAGCGCCGACCGCATCAGCCTGCTGCGCGACGCCGACGGCGACGGGACGGCGGAGACGAAGACGGTCTTTCTGAGCGGCCTGACCTCGCCCTTCGGCATGGCCCTGGTCGGAGAGACGCTTTACGTCGCCAACGCCGACGCCGTGGTCAAAGTCCCCTATCAGCCGGGACAGACGCGCATCGACGCGGCGCCGGTCAAGGTCGCGGACCTGCCCGCCGGGCGCAATCATCACTGGACCAAGAGCCTGGTCGCCTCGGCGGACGGGACCAAGCTCTATGTCGGGGTCGGCTCCAACTCCAACATCGGCGAGAACGGGCTGGACGAGGAGGTCGACCGCGCCGCCATCCTGGAGATCGACGCGGCGACGGGCGCGCGGCGCGTCTTCGCCTCGGGGCTGAGAAACCCCGTCGGTCTGGCCTGGAACCCGCAGGACGGGCGGCTGTGGACCTCGGTCAATGAGCGCGACGCCCTGGGCGACGATCTGGTGCCCGACTACATGACGTCGGTCACGCCCGGCGGATTCTACGGCTGGCCGTGGAGCTATTACGGCCAGAACGTCGACGAACGGGTGCAGCCCGCCCGGCCCGACATGGTCGCCAGGGCGATCAAGCCCGACTACGCCCTGGGGTCGCATACGGCCTCTCTGGGCCTGACCTTCTATACGGGGACGCTGCTGCCCCAGTGGCGCGACGGGGCGATCATCGGCCAGCACGGCTCGTGGAACCGCAACCCGCCGTCCGGATACAAGGTCATCTTCGTGCCCTTCCGCGACGGGCGCCCGGACGGGCCGCCGCAGGACGTGCTGACCGGCTTCCGCAACGCAAGGGGCGAGGCCATGGGGCGGCCCGTCGGCGTGGCGGTAGACAGACGCAGCGCCCTGCTGGTCGCCGACGACGTGGGCGACGCGGTCTGGCGC
>JALHDK010000009.1 GCA_022838965.1 Actinomycetales bacterium
CAGGGGCAGCAGCTCCCGCAGCGCCGGTTCGTCCACCTGCACCACCCGGATGCCCGCCGGCCGGAGCTCCTCCATGCGGTCGGCGACCTCCCGCGCCACGGCGTCGTCGGCGGGATTGGCGTACGCGACGGTGAGGGCGATCTCGCCGGGCACCCCGTTCGGGAACTCGGTGACGGAGACGGCCTTCACCCCCGGCACGGACAGGACGCCGTAGCGGAGCGCGTCGACCGTGCCGCGCGCCGCGACCGCGAGCGCCCCACGGGCGCGGTTCCGGAGGTCCTCGTCCGACTCGGGGGCGGCCGCGGGCACCGCCGGCGCGTCGTTGCCGACGCGTCCCACGCCGGCGAGCAGCACCTCGATGCGGTCGATGGCGCCGGCGGGGACAGCGGCAGTCCGGGCCGACACCGCCGCCGCCAGGACCTGCCGGGACGGCTCCCCCGGTTCGAGCACGAGCGGCGCCGCGGTGGCGTACCGGTTGCCCCCGGCGTCCGAGACCACCGTGCCGACGGGCACGGTGACGCGGCCGGTGCTGCCCGCCGCACGCTCGAACCGGACCTGCACGGTGGCGACCCCCGCGGGACGCCGGGCGACACCCACGAGCGCGACCACGCGATCGAGGCTGGTGCCCTCCGCGGTGTCCAGGAAGGCGGAGTCATACACGTGTCCGAGCTGCTGCTCGACGACGGCGAGCTCCCGGCCGACGGATTCCAGCAGCGTGCGGACCACGGACCCCACGTTCACGTCGGTGACCGGCACGGGCCGCGTCCGGGTGGGGTAGTAGTTCACGGTGACCGTCGATCCCACCGGAGGCCGCCGTCCGGTGGGGCGGAACCGGATCGCGTCGAGCTCGTCCCCCGCCGCACCGGAGGCGACGAGTTCGTAGTCGGCGTCCGTGAACCGGTAGGGGACCTCGACGACCTCCTGGCCGTCCGCCGTCGACCGCGTGACGGCGACCACGCCCTCGAGGTGGGAGACCCGGCGGATCGGCCGGTCGCGGAGGAGCCGGAGCTCGACGACGTCGCCGGCCGGTACCACGACGGTCTCGCCGACCGTGCCGCCGGTCAGGGTGGTGAGAAGGTCCCGGACGATCTCGGGGTAGGTGCGCGGGGTGAACGTCACAGCTGCGCCTCCAGGCTCACGGTGAGGGGTCCCGAGCCGTCGACGGGGGCGACGGTCACGGCGAAGCGGAGCTCGGACGGGCCCTCGGAGAGGGGATCGAAGGCGAAGGCCACCGCCCTGGGCTCCACCCGGGGCTCCTGCGCGATCGCCTCCAGCACGAACGCCTTGCACAGCGCCCGGCTGGTCTCGTCCCGGTGCCGGCCGATCAGTTCGTGGAGGCGGGAGCCGTAGGTGGCGTGTCCGAGGTCCGCGAGCGACCCCCGCGGGGTGAGGAGCCGCAGGATGAGGGCCTGGGCCAGGTTCTCGCTGCCCTCGACGAGGGCGAGTCCGTCGCGGGCGCGTTCCGCGGTGCCAGCGCCGAGCCGCAGGTCGAGGGGCGAGGAGTCCGTGGCCGCCATCCCGGGGGGACCGGGGACCACGCGGAGGTCGGTGCCGAGCGGGTGCACGTTCATCCAATCATCACCGTCCCCGCCGGCCCGACGATGGCGGACACGGGTGCGTCCGCCGGGTCGTTGCAGGTGCGGACGGGATCGCCCACCCGGGCCGCGGCCTTGCCGCCCAGGCGCACCGTGGCGGACCCGGTGGCGACGGCGCCCTGGTTGGCGGGCGGCGTCTGGAAGCTCGCTCCCGGCGGGGTGGGCAGGTGGGGCGGGTTGGCGATCGCGACGCTGTCCACGGTGGCGGCGGGCCGGCCCCCCACCCGCACGGTCAGCGCGAGCCCGCTCTGGATGGCCCCGGCGAAGGGGTGCGGCAGCGGCGTGGGAACGGGCCCGCCCGGCGTGGGGACCAGGACGATGTGCGTGTCCACGCCGATCACCTGCGAGCCCTGTGTCGCGGCCGGAGCGCCCATGTCAGTTCACCTCCACGACGCCACCCGAGATGGTGACCTTGCCCTGGCCCTCGACCACCAGGTTCGCGCCAGCCTTCAGGGTGAGATTCCGTGACGCCTCGAGCGTGAGGTCACCGTTGCCGGAGAGGGTGACCGTGGCCTGGCCGCTGCCGAGGGTGATGCCGGCGGGCGAGTTCCCGTCGACCGTGAGGGTGGCGTCGCCGATGGTGACCGTGGCCTTCTTCCCGGTGATCTCCACGACGGTGTCGCCCACCGTGAGGGTGACCTCGGGGGTGGCCGGGTCCGCCAGCCCGGTGATGGCCGGGGAGGAGTCACCCGGGGGGAGCGCGAGGACGAGCTGGCCCGCGCTGTGGGCGGGCGGGGCGAGGGCGCGGTGGTGCAGGCGTCCGACGACGACGCCGGCGTGGGGGTCGCCGTCGGCGAAGACCACGAGCACCAGGTCGTCGACAGCCGGGGTGGCAACGACCCCGAGCGCCCCGACGGCGATGGGGATGCGGGGAACCACGACGCCGGAATCCCGCAGGGTCACGGTGACGGCGTGGTCGTCCCCCGCGAGGACGGAGGTGTGGACCTCGGTGACGACGGCGAGCGCGGCCCAGGTGCGGGCGGCCTCCTCGTGCCGCGCGATGCGGGCGATGGCGTCGTACAGCAGCTCGGTCATGCGAGCCCCCCGATCGCGCCGGCGAGCGCACCGAGCGCGCCGCCGGGTCCGGTCGCGCCGGCGGAGAGGCCGAGCAGCGTGGTGGTGGCATGCCGGCCGCCCACGGCGTGCAGGACGTGGGTGAGCAGCCACGGGCCGGCCTGCTCGTCGTGCGTGGTGTGCTGGAGCAGCACGACGTCGCCGGGCCGGCGTGCCGGCTGCGGCCAGCAGGTCGCGGTCAGGTCCCGGGTGGCTGCGTCGCGGCGCTTCACGGCGCCGTCAGTGGCGATGCGGACGTCCGCGAGCGTCCGCAGGACATGCTCGGGCTGCCAGCGGTGGGTGGCATCGGGGTCGCCGCCGGTGGTCAGGGCCTCCGTGGCGGCCAGCCACGCGTCCGGGGCGAGCGCGGTGCCCGAGCCACCCGCCCCCACGGGCACCTCCACGGCAGCGGGCGCGATATTCCGCACGGTGCACGAGAGGAACTCGCGATCCAGCCGCATCGCGACATCGGGGATACCCAGGGGCCACGTCGCCACCACGAGCCGGCCACCGGCATCCACGTGGGCGAGGCCGCCGCCGAGACGGGCGAGAATGGCCACCTGCTCCGCCGCCGTGCGCCGTCCGGGCACCCAGTCGGCCACCTGTCCGGGGACGGCCACCAGCCCGGTGTCCACCCCGGCGGTGTCCGCGATCTCGCGGATCACCTGGACGAAGGTCACCGTGACGACGGTGGCGAAGGGGCGGCGTTCCACGCGCGCGACGGTTCCCGTGATGATCGTGGCGGGGCCGTCGCCGCCCTCGAGGGCCACCTCCGCCGTGGTGCCGGGGCTGGCGTCCACGCGGACCGTGGCGGCCACGGCCACCTCAACGCGGTTCACTCCGGGAAGGAGCGTGAGATGGGCGCGCACGGAGCGGATCTGCTCG
Source organism: Actinomycetales bacterium (assembly GCA_022838965.1). The sequence goes on from JALHDK010000009.1 coordinate 3,534, forward strand.
GCATAGCGGAGCTGTCCGAGTGTGGCGGTGGCGGCGAGGCGCAGGCTCATGATCCGAACAGCTCCCCCAGTGCCCGCACCCCGGACTGCAGTGAGTCGGCGACCCCGGTGACCGTGGTGCGGACCCGATCGGCGGGCTCCAGCACGCCTTGGAGGTCGAAGTCCGCGAGCCCCGCGAGCGCCTCAAGGGCCGCGACGGCGTCGAGGGCGGCATCCACCGCCCCGGCGATCTCGCCGGCCAGGTCCGCCACGTCACCGAGGATGTCGGTGTCGAAGCCGAGGTCGCCGAGGCCGAAGTCATCGAGCCCGCCGAAGGCCGACAGCTGTGCGGGCGGGGGCAGGGGTGGACTCTCCACCACCTCGATCCAGTAGTCGACGATGCCCGGCCGACCCGCCTGCTCACTGGCCTCGAACCGGGTGACCACCACCTGCTGCAGGTCGAGGGCGGTGACGATGTCCGCAGTGAAGGTGGTCTCCTCCCCGGAGGTCGCGAGGGCCTGCAGGGCGGCGAGGTCATCGAGGGCGCTCTCGCCGGTCAGCACTCCCGAGATGGCGATCCGGTGACTGGCGCGCCCGCTGCGCTGCTGGGCGTGACCCTCCAGGCCGAGGACGGGAACGTCGCGGAAGCCGGCGGAGATCCGCTGGGTGAGTTGCTGCACCGCGACGAGGGCGGTGTCGCCGAGCAGGGGCATGGGCCGGGCGCCGGTCTGGGTCATCGGGCCACCCCGTGGAGGTCCGCGAGCGCCTGGAGATCCAGCGCGAGGCGCAGGGCGATCGCATCGACGGTCTCGGGGTCGGCAGGGGCGCTGTCGGCGGGACGCTCGACCTCGTCGAGGGTCCCGGTGCCCCGCCCTTCTGCGTCCCGCGCCTCCGGATCCCACGCCCGCGGACCCCATGTCGCCGGACCCCACCCCTGCGGACCCCATGTCGCCGGACCCCACCCCTGCGGACCCCATGTCGCGGGACCCCACCCCTGCGGGCCCCACGCCGCCGCCCCCCACGGCAGCGGCGGTCGGCTCCCCGCGGTACCGGGACCCGGGGGGCCCGGCGGCCCGTCGGACAGGGTGCCAAGGCCAGCGCTCCGCCCGGACCACGTCGGCAGGGCGGGAGGGGGCATTCCCCACGGCTCTCGTCCACCGGCACTCCCCCGGCCGCGGGGCTCGAGGAGCGGACCCGAAACGCCGTCGGGGGCACCCGCCGTGGGCTGGGCCGCGCCAGCGGGGAGTGCGGGCCCGGCGGCAGGATGGCCAGCGGTGCTGATGGCAGGATGCCCAGCGGGCCCGGCGGCAGGATGGCCGGCGGTGCCGGCGCCCGGTGCGCCGGCCTGCCGGGGGTCACCCGCCGGGGCTCCCGCGGGCAACCCCCCTGTCGCGCGGGGGCCCACTGGCTCCACCGGCAGCGGGGCGCCCCACCGATCACGGGAGGGGACGGCACCGGGCCCCCCGGAACCGGGGCCGGTTGCGGCGAACCCCGGTGCCGGGTCGGCGGCGACATCGGGCGCGTCCGCGAGCCGCCGCGCGAGTCGGCGGGCGAGCACGTCCCGCACGCGCCGGACCTCGGCGGTCTCGTCGGTGATCGGCTCGGCCACAGGCCCGTCCGGCTCGTTCCCCACGATGACGAAGGTGGTCCAGCCGGTGCCGGCCGAGGGTTCCGCGGGGAGCGCGCCCACGAGGGAGTCGGCGGCCAGTACCGTCATCGCCAGGGCATCGGGGAGAGGGACGCCGAGCTGCCGGGACAGCGCCGCGCTGGCGCCCCGCAGCGGCCCCTCGCCCGCGGCGCCCGCGAGGTAGAGGGCGACCGCCTCGACGGCCGCCTGCCCGGCCGCCTCGTCACCGCCGGGCAGGCGGGCCGCGCTGGCGTCCCCGTCGACGCCGGCCATGCGGCGCGCGAACGCCGCGGCGGCCTCGGGCCCCGAGCCGCCCCCATAGGCGGCGATCAGGTCACACTCCCCCAGCGTGAGGGGTCGCAGTTCGCGGCCGTACACGGTCAGGTGGCCTTGCGGTCCGACGAGGCAGGGGTGAACAGTCGCTCCGAGGCGGACGAGGCCGGCGTCCGGCACCAGTTCGACAAGGCTGCCCACGGCGCGGACCCGTGACCTACTCGGCCTCGCGGACGCGCGTCGCGGTGAAGACGTAGACCGCCTCGCCGTGGCCGCCTGCGCCCATCGAGAAGGACTTCTCGGTCAGCAGGCACTCGTCGAAGCTCACGGTCAGCTGCGTGTCGCCGTGGCGCAACTGGGCGGAGACCTGGAAGAAGTCATCGCCACCGAGCCTGTCGAGGGCACGGGAGGCGGAGGCCACCCGGAGCCGTCCCTCCACGCTGTGGTGCCCGGAGACGACGCCGATGCGTTCAGCGCCGCCGATGGCGTACAGGTCGGTGCGGACGGTGGCGCGGCGATACTCGACCGCGCGCACGCCCTCCACCGGCTCCCCGTTTACCAGGACCGCACTCTCGTTGGCCACGAACACCGTGGGCATGCTCAACCCCCTGTCAGTTCTTCACGCGAATCGTCGCGTAGATGTAGTCGATCGACCGGACCGGACGGACGGCGATGTCGATGCGGACGATGCCCTGGGCGAAGTCCAGCTGCGTGGAGTAGACGTCCACGAGGAACGCCGGATCCGTGCCGTCGGTGGAGGGCACCAGCTGGCCGGCGCGTTCCATCCGCGTGAAGGTGGCGATGATCTGCTCACGCAGGGCGGCGCGCGCATCCGCCGTGTTCAGGATGCCGATGAAGTTCTCGCTGATGGCCTTCACCTCGCGGATGGCGGCGTCGGCGACCCGAGTCACCGAGATCTGGTCTCCCGAGGTGTCGAGGCCGCGCAGCAGGATCACGCCTCTCCCGGTGCGCTGCTGCACCACGGCCACGTTGTGGGTGGGACCGAGCAGCCGGTTCAGCTCGCTCTCCCGATAGCTCGCCGGGGGGACGCCGAAGAGGGGGACCGGCTTGAACGTCGGGGAGATCTCCGGGCTCAGCCGGGCGATGGCCCCCACCACGGCGCCGGTCGCACCCGCAGGGCTGACCAGCACGAACCGGCGGCCGCGAACGGCGGCGGAGTGGTCGCGGACCGCGTCGAGGTCGTTCTGCTCGCTGGCCGTCACCGACCCGAAGGCGATGCGGGGCGCCCCGGCGTCGGACTGGGCGACCGCATGCGCGGCGAGCGCCTGGTGGATGGCCCGGACGTCGGCGTCCGACGTCGTCGGCTCCACGGCTGCCAGCACCAGGTTGATCCGGGGATCCTCTCCCAGCAGATCGAGCGCCGCCTGCCAGGTGGCCACGTTCGGGGAGGTGCCCTCGGTGAAGGGAACCGGGCCGACGGTGGCGGCGGGGAGGCACTCGGCGGCGGGCAGCGAATGGGCCTGGCGCAGGTGGACGACGGCGCTGTCGCGCAGCAGCACGCTCGCGAGATTCGCCCGCGAGTCCGGATTCATGGTGAGGTCGGTGAAGTCCTCCAGCAGTGCACCGTTGCGGAAGACCCGCACCCGGATCTTGTTCCTCGAGGGGACGTCGATCCGGACGCCCAGGCCCGCCGGTTCGACACCGCGCCGCGGGAGCAGCGTGAACAGGGTCTCGACGCCCCCCTGGATCGGGACGGGTGCCCCCGCGCCCTGGGCGTCCGACAGGTCGTAGGTGTTCGGTGCCGGCGCGGCGTCGCCGAAGGACGGATCCAGGGCGACCACGTGGGCGGACCGGGTGTTGATCACCTCGTAGAGATCCATCGCCGACCCGGGATCGACCACGAGGTCGGCGAACTCCTCCACCAGCCGACCGGCCCGGAGGATCCGCACCGTGGCGCGCACCGGCGCTCCGTCGGACGCGTTGACGGTGCGGACATCGACGGCGAGCTGGTTGCCCCAGGCGCCGTTGGAGCGGGTCTGCAGCCGGACTGCCGGGTTGGAGAGCTGGTTGGTCAGGGTCGCCCGCGCCGGGCCCCCTCCCGCCACGGGCGCCACGACAACCTCGGCCGCGCCATTGCCGAGCGCATGCATGATCTCGGGTGCGGACACGGCCGTGCCGGGGCCGAGGACGTCCGCGACCTCGGCGGCCTTGGTCACCCCCACGAGGCGGGCTGGTGGGTGGTCCACGATCGCGGCGACCCCGACGACGCCGGAGGCCGCCGGGGCGGGCGGCAGGACGTCGAAACGGGCCTCGACACTGACCCCGGGGACGACGAGTGTCGCCATGGGATTCTCCTCTGTCGTCGGGAATGGCCACCGGGCGGTGGCCTTCAGGGACACCAACTGGAGCGAGGATCCCCGACGGCATGGGTCGGGCGGCGAGAACCCCCTGCGTGACGGCATCTTCTGAATGTCGTTGGCGCACACGCTAGGGGCGCCGACCCGGACGGTCAAGGGTGCGCGCCGAAGTCGGCCAGAAACCCCGGGTGCGATCCCGCCCGTTCGTCTGCGGGTGTCGACGCAGGTCAGCGACGCGGCCGCCGGGCCCTCGTCGCCGGCCCCCGGGAGGGCTATCGTGAGTCCGTGAGTGGATTCGACGAGAAGGCCGCCACGTGGGACGACGACGAGAAGCGTGCCCGGGCCGCCGCCGTCGCCGCGGCGATCGCCGAGCGGGTGCCGCTCGCGGACGTGCGGGACATGCTGGAGTTCGGCTGTGGCACCGGCCTGCTCAGCCTCGCCCTCGACCCGGCGCCGCCCCGCGCGCTCCTCACGGACACCTCGGCAGGAATGCTCGAGGTGGTGCGGGGAAAGCTGGCCGCGTCCGGCCGCGCGGACTGGCAGGCCCTTGACATCGATCTCACCGTCACGGATCTCCCCGACCGGCGGTTCGACCTTGTCGTCTCGCTGCTCGCACTCCACCACGTCGCGGACGTGCCGGGGCTGATCGCCCGGTTCCACCGGGTGCTGCGCCCCGGCGGCTGGGTGGCCCTCAGTGATCTCGACAGCGACGACGGTCTCTTCCACGACGCCCACACCCACCGCCACCACGACGGCTTCGATCGGGCGGCCCTCGCGGAATCGCTGGCGGCGGCGGGTTTCCGGGACATCGCGTTCTCCACCCCCCACCACCAGCGCAAGGTGGTCGACGGCGTGGAGCGCACCTTCCCGCTGTTCCTCGCGGTGGCTCGGGCCTGAGGCCGGGGCGGTGCGCCGGATCGTCGGGGTGATCCTTGTTGTCGTGGCGGTGGCAGGAGTCGTGATGGGCGGTGCGTGGGCCCTGCAACGCAGACTGATCTACTTCCCGGACGCCCGCGCCCTCCCCCCGGCCGCAACGGTCCTCGACGGCGCCCGTGAGGTGACCCTCCACACTGCGGACGGGCTGGGGCTGACGGCATGGTTCGTACCGCCGTCGGGCCCGGACACGGGCGTGGCGGTGCTGGTGGCCCACGGCAACGGCGGGAACATCGCGGACCGCGCGGACCTGGCGCGCGAACTCGTCCGCCGCGGTCTGGCCGTCCTGCTGCTCGAGTACCGGGGCTACGGCGGGAACCCGGGCTCGCCGTCGGAGGAGGGCCTGGCGCTGGACGCGGAGGCGGCAGTCGCGACGCTGCGGGATCTCGGATACCCGCCCGGGCGAACCGTCTTCTTCGGGGAGTCGCTGGGCACCGGGGTGGTGGCGCGCCTCGCCGCCACGCACCCGCCCGCGGGTGTGGTGCTGCGCTCGCCGTTCCCCGAGCTGGCCGACGTCGGCGCGCACCATTACCCGTGGCTGCCGGTGCGCGCGATCCTGACCGACCGGTTCCCGGTCTCGGAGCACCTCGGGCGGGTGACGGTGCCGGTGGTGGTGATCCGGGGTGACCGTGACTCGATCGTGCCCACGGAGCTCAGCCACCGGGTGGCCGTCGCGGCGCCCACCCTCGTGGAGGAGGTGGTGCTGCCCGCCGACCACAATGACACCATCATGGTCGGTGGGCCTGTCGCGGACGTCGTGGCACGGCTGGTCACGGGCCACGAAGCGAAAGGATGACGGTGGACCTGAACGAGTGGGGCGGCGCGCCCATCCCGGACGACATCTGGGAGGGCGTGGTCACGATCTACCGGGACTCGTTCCCGGCCGCGGAGCGCATGGACGAGGACGCCCTGCGGGGAAGCATTGAGGCCGGCCGGCGGCGCCTGTGGACGCTCGGCGGGGTGGAGGCGTTCGCGGTCGCGCTCGACCTGACGACGGCGCCCCCGTGGGTGTTCGGCGAATACCTCGCAGTCCGCGAGGGCGCCCGCTCCGGCGGCCTCGGGGGTGCGTTGCTCGGGGCCTTTCGTGCCCTCGGACGGCCCGTGGTGCTGGAGGTCGAGGACCCGGCGTGGGCCGGTGAGACGGCGATGCGACGCATCACGTTCTATGAACGCCACGGAGCGCGCCGGGTGCCGGGATCCGAGGGATTCCGGGCGCCGGACCTGGCGAGGCCGGGCGAGTCGATCCCGATGTGGTTGCTGCAGCTGCCGGGGGATGCCGGCGCGGAGCAGGGCGAGGCGCTCGGGCGGCTGCTTGTGGGGGCAATCCTGGCGGAGGGTTACGTGGTCTGATCCTGCCCGCCGTGCGACGGGCGGGGAGTCGGGAACCCCGGTGTGGAGACTGCGCTAGGGTGCTGAGTGCGGGTGAGGGGATGAGAGGAAGCGGGTGGAGGAATGGGACGGACGGTCGCGCAGCTGGGTGCCCTTGCCGTCGCCGCTTCACTGGCCCTGAGTGCCTGCTCGGAGGCCACCAGCGAAGCCACGACTGCCGCGGCGACGTCGTCAGCGTGGGAGCAGATCAAGGAGGCGCACTTCGCGGGGCTCGAGCCCGTCAATGCCGTCGGGGACAGCACACAGATCCAGAGTTTCCCCTTGATGATCGCGAGGGACCAGCTGAGCGAACTCCGGGAGGATCCGGCTCGATTCGAACACCATGGGTATCTCTTCGAACTTGCCCTGGTGGACGACGTCGCCCCGGGTGATTACAGCGTGCTCGCGCTTCCCACCGCCAGCTAAGGCACACCGCCTGAGGAACTCGCCGCCAATCTGGTCACTCTCTGGGCCGATCCTGCGGTCCTCTCGCGTTTCCGGGAGAACGATGAGGTGGCCGTGGCGGGTGTCGTTGTCACGGGGAGGGAGTTGGGCATCGACGTGCCGTTCGCCCTGTATGCCCTCCACATGGTCCCCCTCGAGGAGTATCAGGCGATCTCGCTGACCGTGGGGGCGATCGAGCCCCTGCGCGTGCCTGCAAACACCGTGACAGACACGATCGCCATCGGGACCCGGCCCGAGTCGGTGGCGGTGTACGCGGCGGCGGGTGCGCTGTTCGTGGCCAACTCCGGAGACGGCACGGTGTCGGTGATCGACGCAAGAAGTCACCGCTCAACGGCCACGATCCCCGTAGGAGCGGAGCCATGTGACCTTGCGCTCGACACGGGAACCGGGATCCTCTACGCCTCCAACAGGGGTTCCGGGAACGTATCCGTCATCGACACGCTCACGAACACGGTGTCCGCCTCGATCGCCGTGGGGCGCAGCCCCAGCGCGGTGATCGGAAACTCGTCCGTGGGGCTGTATGTCGCCAACCAGATGGACGGGACCGTGTCGGTCGCGGACACCGACACCAATGCTGTCCTGGGACCGGTCACCGTCGGTGCCGGGCCGCAGGCTCTCGCTCTCGACGGCGCACGCAGCACGGTGTACGTGGCGAGCGCCGTCGCCGGAACCGTTGCGATTCTGGACGCCACCACCGACACCGTGCGAGCGTCCATCCCTGTGGGCGGGAGCCCATCGGGCGTAGCGGTGGATCCCGCGTCCGCGACTGTCTACGTCACCAGGTCGGCCGATGCATCGGTTTCCGTGATCGACACCGTGTCCAGGCGGATCACGGCAACGGTGCGCGTGGGATCCAATCCAGCCGGCCTCGCGCTCGACAGCCGTTCGCAAGCCCTGTATGTCGCCAACTCCGGGGATGGGACAGTGTCGGTGATCGACACCACGTCCCTTCAGGTGGTGAACACCATTCCGGTGGGAGTGAATCCTTCCGCAATCGCGGTGGACACCAGATCCGGCGGAGTGTATGTCGCCAATTCGGGGGACGGAACGCTCTCGGTCCTGCGGGCACGGACAGAGCGCTGAGCCGGCCCGCGGCGGTGAGTTTCCGAGGATTCACCGGCGATGAGCGTGGCGGCCGCCTGGCCGTGTTCGGCGCCGTCACGGTGTTTCTGAACGTCCATGTGGTGGCACAGGACGTCCAACGCTGCCGGTGGAGCATGCATAATGGGGACGGTTAGCACACGTCGGCGAATGCGCCCAGTGTGAGAGTCGAAGCGGGGGAGGCGCAGATGGCACCACCACCTTCGCCCGGAACCGGACCCTCGGCGACGGTTACGCGTGGGGAGGCGCCACAGGCTTCCGAACACTGGGCCTACATCGCCGACATTCCTCGGCCAGGTGCCCTGCACCAGTTCGTTGAGGCCACCGCGGAACGCACTCCCCACGCGACTGCCCTCGAGTGTGCGGGCGAGCTCCTCACCTATCGCGAGTTCGACGAGGCGGGGAACCGCCTCGCACGGCACCTGTGGGGCCGCGGCATACGACCCGGGTCGGTGGTCGGCATTCTGGTCGATCGCTCGGTCGCGATGTATGTCGCGATCCTCGGGGCGTTGAAGGCCGGCGCATGCTACGTGCCGATCGATCCCAAGTCTCCCCACGACCGCGTCGCGTACATCGTGAAGGACGCCGGGGTGAGCGCGCTTCTCACCACCCGAGATCGCGCCACCTCCAGTGACGGTGTTGGTGTTGAACGGGTGTGGCTGGACTCCCTCCGCGCTCAGCTTGCCACGGGGGACGGCTCGCGGATCGACCTCTCGATCAACGACGAGTCGGCCGCCTACATCATCTACACGTCCGGTTCGACGGGGCGGCCAAAGGGAGTGGCAGTCTCGCACCGCAGCATCTGCAACTTCGTGGTGGTGGCCTCCGAGGTCTACGGGGTCACCGCGCGGGATCGCGTCTACCAGGGGCTCTCCATCTCGTTCGACTTCTCCCTGGAAGAGTTGTGGACCACGTGGGCGAAGGGTGCCACCCTCGTCGCCGGCCCGACGGACGGCCGTCAGGTCGGTCCTGAGCTGGCGGACTTCCTGGAACAGCAGCGGATCACGTTCCTCCATGCGGTTCCGACTGTTCTCTCCACCATGGATCGCACGCTCCCGCTGATCCGCACGCTCAACCTGGGCGGCGAGCCGTGCCCTCAGGAGCTCGTCGAGCGATGGGGTGCCCCTGACCGCCGGATCCTCAACACCTATGGGCCGACCGAGTGCACATCGAGTTGCACGTGGGCGGAGCTCCGCCCCGGTGTCCCCGTGACCATCGGCACCCCCTTGCCCACCTACACCTGCACGCTCCGTGATGAGGATTTCGCCATCGTGCCCGACGGCGAGGTCGGAGAGTTGTGCATCGGCGGCATCGGCGTGGCGTTGGGCTACATCGGCCTGCCGGCCCAGACCGCTGAGAAGTTCGTCATCGACGAGCGCGGGGAAAGGGTCTACCGCACCGGTGACCTTGGCCGCTATGACGAGAACGGCAACATCGTCTACATGGGCCGAAAGGATGCCGAGGTCAAGGTCCGCGGCCACCGCGTCGATCTGGGCGAGATCGAGAGCACCCTTCTCCAGAGCTCGCTCGTCTCATCAGCGGTTGTCAGCAAGCTGGATGTCGAGGGCACCGGCGGTGAGCTCGTGGCCTACCTTCTCCTCGCAGGCTCGACCGTTGGCACCCGTGAGCTCGCAACCAGACTGCGCGACCACTGCCGCAGCCAGCTTCCCGCCTACATGGTCCCCGACTACGTCGAGTTCGTCGACGAGATACCGCTCATGCCGTCGGGCAAGGCGGACCGCTCCGCCCTTCCCCCACCGGTTCATCCGCGGCTTGTCCATGGGTCCAATGGACGCCACAGCTCGCCGCGAACCGCGACGGAGAGGTGGATGACCGAAGCATGGGCCGAAGCGTTCCGCCTGCCAGCCGACCAGATCTCCACAAGGGCGGACTTCTTCACCGATCTCGGTGGGCACTCACTTCTCGCTGCAACGTTGGTCTCCCGGTTGCGCTCATCGGGACGGCCCGGCACGCAAGATCTGTCCATTCCCGACCTCTATGCGAACCCGACGGTGCAACGGTTGTCGGCCTTCCTCGATCGGGAAGTTGCCGCGGGCCCGGGGCTGAGAGCCGCGACCACGGCGGTGAGCAGGCAACGGTACAGCCGGCTGAGGATCGTTGCCTTCGGTGCGCTGCAGGTGCTGTACATCTACTTCGCGGTCCTGCTGGCTTTCGCGCCGACAGGCGTCGTGTACAGCATCCACGCGGGCGTCCCGTCGTTCGACATGCTCCTCCAGATGGCCGCCACGCTGCCGGTGAGCTACCTGGTCGCGCGGTGGCTGCTCCCGGTGATCACCGCCAGGCTATCCGCGCCAGGCATCACCCCGGGGGAACACCCCCTGTATGGTCGCGTCCACCTCCGGGTGTGGCTGATTCAACGAGCTGTCGGCATGTCGCCCTTGGAGCATCTCTCCGGCTCACACCTCATGGCACCGTACCTGAGGCTGCTCGGCGCACGGATCGGTGAGGCATGCCACATTGGCACCGCCCACATTGCCCTGCCTCCGGTTGTCGAGGTGGGCGACGATGTCACGATCGGCTACGGCACCCACCTCCGCGGATTCGAGATCCAGAACGGGATGCTCCGGATCGGCCACATTCGACTCCGTGACCGCGCCAACATCGGGGCCAACTGCGTGCTGACGGGTCCATGCTCCGTGGGCGACGAGGCCATCGTGCGAGCTCAATCCCTGCTCCTCCCCGCATCCGACATCGGCGCCCGCGAGGTGTGGGCCGGCTCGCCCGCGAGCCTCACCCGCACCGCGAATGATCCCGCCATCGATGCGATGATCGAGTGCCACAGCGCTCCTCGCGAGTGGCCAAGGTTGCTGACCCGCCGGATGTCCCTGGGGGTGGTGTTCCTCGAGATTCTTCCGATGCTGGCGATGCTTCCCATCATCGGGATTGTCTGGTGGACCTTGCTCACCTACGACGACCGATGGGCACTCGTCGCCACCGCGGTATCGGGCCCACTGTTCGTCCTCACCACCTGCGGACTGATCCTCTGGTTCCGCCGGTTCGCGCTCCTTGACACACCGGTGGGAATCCACCACCTCCGCTCTGAGCTGGGCGTCGAGAAGTGGTTCGGGGACAAGCTTCTCGAGGCCAGCCTCGAACTCACCAACTCGCTCTATGGCACGCTCTACACTCCCCACTGGCTGAGGCTGCTCGGCGCGAAGGTCGGCAAGGGGACGGAGATCGCGACCATCGCGAACATTGATCCTGACCTTCTCACCCTCAAGGACGATTCCTTCGTCGCGGACATGGCGTCGATTGGGTCCGCGACCTATGCGAACGGACACGTGGCGTTCCGCCGCACCATCGTCAACAGTCGAGCTTTCGTGGGGAACGCCTCCTTCGTGCCCTCCGGATCGAATCTTGGCGAGAACTCCCTGATCGGCGTCCTCACGAAGCCACCTGTCGGGGGTGCTCCCCGCGGTACATCCTGGCTCGGCTCGCCTCCGATCTTCCTTCCGAACCGCGAGATGTACGACGAGTTCGGTGAAGCCTCGACGTTCAGGCCTCCGCGCCGGAAGGTGATCGCCAGGTACATCATCGAGTTCTTCCGGACGACGCTTCCGGCGTCCATCCTCGGACTCTCGGCCTTCTTCACCCTGTGGATGCTGGCATTCCTTGCGCGGACCTGGGACATGTGGTCGGTCGTCCTCATCACCGGCGTCGTGGCCCTCACCGGGAGCGTGCTCGTGACGCTCGCCGTCTCCCTGCTCGCACCCGCCCACGGCCCGAGGCGTCGTGGCCCTCACCGGGAGCGTGCTCGTGACGCTGCTGGTAGCAGCGATCAAGTGGCTGCTTGTCGGCCGCTACCGTCCGCGCGTTGAGCCGTTGTGGGGCAATTTCGTCCGGCGCACCGAGTTTGTCACGGGCATCTTCGAGACCACCGCTGTGCCGGCACTGCTCGCGCTCATCCAGGGCACTCCGCTCCTCGGCCCGGTGCTGCGCCTGTACGGTGCTCGCATCGGGAGGCGAAGCCTCCTCGACACCACCTATGTGACCGAGTTCGATCTCATCCACGTCGGGGATGACGTTGCGGTGGGTCATGAAGTGTCCCTCCAGACCCACCTCTTCGAGGACCGGGTCATGAAGATGGGTGTGGTTGCTCTGGAGGATGGGGCCAGCGTGGGGAGCCGCGCCGTCGTCCTGTACGGAGCGACGGTGGGCGAGGATGCGAGTGTCGATCCCTTCACTCTCGTCATGAAGGGCGAGTCACTGCCGCCGAACACCCGGTGGGCCGGGATCCCAGCACGCCGCCGCCGCCACGAGCTCACTTCGGCGGTCGCGACAGGCACGCCGGAGTCCCCGCAGGAGGTGGTGGACGCCGTCGAGGAACCGCCCGCCCCCACCGCGGTCGCGGTTGCAGAGGACATCGTCGATGTCCCGCACGTCCTCGAGGAAGTTCCGGCGAGCGTCTCCGCATCCGCGGACCGGATCGTCGGGATCGATATCGCCCGGGGCATCGCGCTCATCGGGATGATGGTCGTCCACCTGCTTTCCGACGTCACCGACGACGGCAGCATGACGTGGTGGTTCACCCTGGCCTCCGGCAACTCGGCGGCGCTGTTCGCCACCCTCGCCGGAGTCGGCATCGCGCTGTCAACCGGTCGCTCGCGTCCCCACTCGGGCAGGAAGTACGCCGCTGGCGTGGTGGCACTCGTGGTGCGAGCCGCCGTCATCGGGATCATCGGCCTCGCACTCGGCCTCGTCGTGCCGGCGAGCGTCGCCGCGATCATCCTGCCCTACTACGCCCTCCTCTTCCTCCTGGCGATCCCCTTCCTGCGAGTCCCGCCCGTGGCGCTCGGGACACTCAGCCTGATCATGGCCGTAGCGATACCCGTGTGGAGCCACTTCGCCCGCCAGTCACTTCCAGTCGCCCCGGAGGCCGTCAACTTCACCTTCCTCGACGTCATCCAGGACCCTGCCGGGGTTGGCACCCAGCTTCTCCTCACGGGCGTGTACCCGGCGATCCCCTGGGTGGCCTACATCGCGCTGGGGATCGCTCTTGGCCGGGTTCGGCCGCGCCGCCTGATCGGGCTCATGTGGATGGTCGGCGGCGGTGTGCTTGCCCTGCTTGCCTCGATGGCTTCCTGGATCCTGTTGAGGCCCATGGGGGGGATCCAGGAGCTCGCCGAAGTGGCCCAGGACTATATGTCGTTGGACAAGTTCACCACGACGCTGGTATGGGGAGCAGGGGGGACGTTGCCCACTGACACCCCGTGGTGGCTGGCTGTGAGGGCGCCGCACACCACCACACCACTTGACCTGCTCTACACGATGGGTGTCGCGATGGCGGTGCTCGGGGCGTGCATCATCGTCAACGTCGTCGTCCCCGGCGTGTTTCGTCCCCTTTCGACGATGGGTTCGATGCCACTCACCATGTATTCTTTGCATCTGCTCATGAGCACTGCCCTCGAGTGGCCCGACTGGGTGGCCTTCGAGTTCTGGTTGCAGGTGATGATCCTCATGGCCTTCGCCCTGCTGTGGAGCCGACGGTACCGGCGCGGGCCTCTCGAGGAGGTGGTGAACGCTGTCGTCAAGGTGAGCCGGCGCCCCTTCGTGCAGAATGCGCGCCCCCGGCACCTGATGATTTCGGAGACACCGCGCCATGCGAACGGCGCGAGAGTGGGCTGACGTTCGTGGCACCGCTCGCCCTGGTCTACCGTGGCCGTGCGACCGTGCCCGGATGCCCCGAGGCGGTCGCCCGGCTCCTGCGCACCAGCGACGTGCCGCTCAGGGTCGCCTACGTCGGCGAGCATGAGGAGTATCCGCTCACACCAGAGGTGTTGGCCGGCACCACGGTCTACGCCCAGCCCGGAGGTGGCGAACTCGGCCCGGCGTGGCGACGAATGCGCGGGCACGCCGCTGCGATCCGCACCTTCGTCCGGTCGGGTGGACGGTTTGTCGGATTCTGTCTCGGCGGCTACCTCGCGGGCCACAGCCCCGGATTCGGATTGCTCGACGGCGACGCCCACCAGTATGTCCGTAGCGCGGGGGCGGAAACGGTGTCCGAACGCCCAGCCATTCTTGAGGTCACCTGGGCCCAACGCCCGCGGCGGATCTATTTCCAGGACGGCTGCGCATTCGCTGTGGGACCGCACACCGAGGTCATTGCCCGCTATCGCAACGGAGAGCCGGCGGCGGTTGTCAACCCCTTTGGCGCGGGTCGTGTGGCCGCCGTCGGACCTCACCCGGAGGCGACGGACGACTGGTTCCTTGACGAGGGGCTGGAGCCGGTTCGTCCACTCACGCACGACCTCGGTCTCGACCTGCTCCGGCGCCTGATGGCATGATCGACGTCTGGCTCGCTCCCATCGCGCAGCACCTGGGTCCGCTGCTGGACGACCTCAGTGCAGCAGAGCTCGAGCGCGCGGCCCGCATCAACCACCCGCGCCGGCTCGCGTCCTTCGTGTCCGCCCACTCCCTGGTCCGCCGAGTCCTGGGCGAGAGACTCTCGCTGGCGGCTCGGGACGTGCCCATCGACCGCGCGTGCCGAACCTGCGGCGGCGACGACCACGGGAAACCGTTCATCGTGGGCGTGGAGCCAGCAACTGTCTTCAGCCTGAGCGTGGCGCCCACTCTCGTGGGCGTAGCCGTTGCCGCATCGGGAAGCCTCGGCCTCGATCTGGACGCGCGGACCGCGGGCCGGACCTGGGTTCGCCGGGAGGCGGTGCTCAAGGCGACTGGCCACGGTCTGACGATCGATCCGGCACGCGTGCTCGTCACGGACGAGGAGGCGAAGCCCGAGCTACTATACTGGCCACTGGGCCCGCTTCGGGACGTGCACTTGTACGACCTCGAACCAACGACGGACGTGATCGGATGCGTCGCATGGCGCGGGGTGCGCGTCGCCGACGACGGCGTCGTCGTACACAGACTGGAGAACCGGTGAGCCGAGCAAGGAGAGCCCTGGGACTGGCCGCGGTTGCGTCTCTCCTCCTGGCTTCGTGCTCGGTCGGGGTCGTTCCTCGTTCCGTTGGCATCGCGGAGCGTCCCATCCCACGTCCGGTCCTCGATCTTTCCTTTCAGGTGAGCGACGACCTCAGGACCGTCAGCGGTACTGAGCTGATCGAATTCACCCCCGACCTGCGGGTGTGTGAAGTGGTGCTCCGGGCGTGGCCCAACAAGCCCGCCACAGCCCGCCAGGGCAACGCCCTGATGCTCCAATCGGTGCGCATCAACGGAGTGGACGCCGCGTTTCTGGAGGAGGCGGCCGGGGCTCCCGAAGGCAGTCCTGGCACGCTGATCGAGGTTCCCCTTCCCCAGTGCGTGGAGGCTGGGGGGCGCATCGAGATCGGCGCCGATTTTGTGCTGAGACTCGGAGAAGGTACCGATGAACGCGTCGGCTACTCACTCCGGGACGGGCAGGCGTGGTTCGCGAGCGCCTTTCCGATGCTCGCCTACCAGAACGGCGTCGGCTGGATCCGGGACGAGGCCGTGCCCGTCGTCGGCGAGATGGCCACAACGGAGACCTTCATCCTGCGCGATCTCGCGATCACCGCACCGTCGCGATTTGGGGTGGCTGCGGTGGGTGAAGTCGGACCCGCCGCGGTTAACGAGACTCAGGGCACGGTCACCCACCGCTTCTCGGCGCCAGCCCTCCGCGACGTCTCAGTCCTGGTGGGTGAGATCGAGATCGTCGAACGCGCCACGTCGGGCGTGCGCGTCCACGTCGCCCTCCCCCGCAGCGCGGCGGACCGGGCGACAGCGTGGCAGGACGCGGTGGAGGACGCCCTCCGAAGGCTCGTTGCGTACCTGGGCCCGCACCCCTACGACGACCTGTGGGTCGCCGTGATCCCGACCCAAACCGAGGGCCTCGAATCGACGGGTGCCATCCAGCTCGGCAACATCTCACCCCGCTCCGAGGACGACGAGTGGCTCTTCACTCACGAGATCGCCCATCAGTGGGTGTATGGACTCGTCGGCAACAACCAGGCCCGGCATCCCTGGATGGACGAGTCGGTCGTGAGCATGATCCAGGCCGTGGTGGACAGCCCCGGCCTGTGCCCCGAGCCTGTCCACGACTATCCCGAAGAGGCGCGAGCGCGCATGGGCCTGCCCATGAAGGATTTTCTCCAGTTTGAACGTCCCGGCCGGGCCTATGTGGAGGCTGTCTATTCCGCCGGATCCGACATGCTGATCGAGGCGCGGGACAGCGCTGGCCACGCGGAGTTCGACGCTGCGTTGCGCTCCTACATCGCCGGCAACGCGCATCGGATCGCCTCTCCCGAGGACTTCGCACAGGCATTCGCCGGACTGCCAGCGGTATTGAGCGCGTTGCAGGAGGGCAACGCCCTGCCGTGATCGGTCTCGTGACCTGATCAGCGAGTGAGCCGCTCAGCCTCGGAGATCCGGTAGGGGCCCGCGTACTCCACAATCCGCCACACCGAGTCGTTGGTGTCGACCGCGGCGGCCGAAGACCCGATGGTGGCGCCCTCACGGCCCGCTGTCACGGTCGTCGATTCGGGCGGCGTCATCCGATACACCACGTCGCGCGTGAAGACCAACTCGAACGGGATTCTCTGGTCGAGATACCGAAAACGTGCCTCGTGCGTGAACCGGACGAGCAGCGACGAATCGGACGACGTTCCCCACGCCTCGAACTCGGACAGGCCTGTGGCCCATGTGCTGTCCGCGACAGATCCCACCGTGAATCGCACACTCGTGACCTCCCGCGGCGGGAATGTCACTGTCGTGGCGGTTCCCTCATTCGAGAGCCGGCCCACAGCGACAGTCGATCCGTCCGAGAAGGTCAGCGTCCCGGCGAGGACGTGGTCGTCTAGGTTCGGTCGATCATGCAGCACCACACGGTTCAATGTCACCTCGCTCTCCCACGTCAGCTGGATCCACGAGCCGTCATACTCGTAAGCCGTCGACCACTCCTTGGTGGCATCGACCGGATAGCCGAGAACGGAGCCGTCGACGGCGGCCTCCGCGAACGAGCGCTCCTCCTCATCCACCGACGAAGCAGTCACGGTCGCCAGCGGGGCGAGATTGGAGTCGGATCTCCCGGACGAATCGTCGGAGGGGGCCTCAGGATCAGGGAACTGTCCCGCGAAGAGATCGACCGCGAGATCCGTGATGGCCTGCGATCGGAGAGTCTTCCCGTCAGGTGGGGAGCTCAGCTTCGGATCCTGGAGGTCGTACATCCTCAGAGCTCGGATCTCCTCCCTCGCTGACTGATCACCGGCGAGCGCGGCCACCACCCGCGCATTCCACACTGCCAACGAGCTGGGCGTCAGGACGTTCGTGACTCCGGCGCTGAGTTCCTCGGCGGTGAAGTTCACCTTCTGAGGGTCGAGCAAACCGGGGGTGAAGCCGTACTCGAGGGCAAAGGACACCGCATCCGCAGCCGCCTGCCGTGCCCGCTCCGCACCGACCGACCGTGCAGCCGCGTCGGAGATCTCTGGCGCTTCCACATACAGCGGAGGGCGAGCCAGATCGGGGTCGGCCTGAAGGGCGCAACCGGAGAGAGTCACGCCGACGAGGACAACGATCAGACAGCCCCTCACCCGCATACTCCCACTCTCTCCCGGCTCCCGTGAGCACTCGGTGCGGTGACGATGTGTTGATCCTACCTCAGCATCCGGGACCGACTTCGGGCACGGACAAGACCCGGATCCGGCTCGACATCCCTGAGAAGGCGCACAAGTCAGAGCCGATCGAGCCGGTACAGGAATGCCGCCATCGCGTCGCGCGTGACGGCGCTCCCCGGACGGAAGGTGCCGTCGGGCCATCCCTTGGTGATCCCCGTGGAGGCCATCCACGTCACCTCCTTGTAGAAGGAGGACGCGGGCGTCATGTCCGTGAACGGCGAGGCTGCCGGCGGTGTGAAGCGCGGTGATCCTGCGAACCGGTAGAGGAAGGCCGCCATCGCATCGCGGGTGATCGGCAGCTGGGGCCGGTAGGTCCTCGTCCCGTCCACTTCAACCCACCCGGTGCAGACACCCCTTGAATGCAGCCACGTGACCTCCTTGTAGAAGGCGGAGGTCGGCGCCATGTCCGCGAACGGTGACGTGGCGGGTGGAGTGAACGACGGTGAGCCCGCAGCCCGGTACAGGAACGCCGCCATGGAGTCGCGGTTCACGGGGTCGAGGGGACGGAAGGTGCCGTCCGGGTATCCCGTGGTGATTCCTCTGGCGGCCAGCCACTCCACCTCGGTGAAGAACGGCCACGTCTCCGGGACGTCCGAGAAGGTTGGGCCGGGGTGGTCGTGCAGAGCGAGCTGTTGGCCGACGACCGGCCCAAATCGCCCGGACAGGTCGTGGCCGACGCCGGCCGGAGTCTCGAGAGAGGTGGGGAATCCGGCTCGCGCGTAGTACTCCGAGCCGCGTTGCGCGTCCAGGAGCGCGTTGTAGCCGGAGGTGTCGGCCGCGCCGGTGTACCAGTGCATCGGGAAGTCTTCCCGGAGATCTGCGGGGAAGGGCCGGGCGGTCACTCGCGGGGCACCCCCGCCACCAAACACCACCGCACCGCCTCCATTGGCGAGACTCGGGTACAAGGGAAAGAGGAACTGCGTGACGAACTGCGCGCCACCCGAGTAGCCCACGAGCCAGATGCGCTCAGTGTCGATGTTGTACCTCGACAAGGCTACCGACGTGATGAGGTCTCGGGCATAGTCCGCATTGGCCACGCCTGACTCCCACCAGGTCACCGTGCCCTGGGTGTCGGGACTCTTCGCCGCCAGCAGGATCATGTTGTGCGCCGCGGCCTGCGCCCTGATTCCGGTGGTTCCGCCCAGGGAATACGAGGAGTTGGGGTTGTTGAACTCGTAGGCTCCGTCGCCATGGAAGTGGATCATGAGCCCGATTGATCTGGTGGAGTCGAGGCCGGCCGCGTACAGGTGGTATTGACCGGTGAGACCGCCCGCTGCCGTGTAGGTACGGAACGTGGCGTCGGTGAATGCGCCACCCGATCCCCCTGTCGTGAGTGCGTGAGCGCTGCGGGGCAGCGCCACGAGGGCCATGATGACCACTACCGTGAATAGCGTGCTCA
>JALHDK010000010.1 GCA_022838965.1 Actinomycetales bacterium
GGCTACTCGTAGTTGAGCGTGGTGGGTCGTTGACGCAAGGGCTCGTGGCCTTGCGCTGGGATGGGTGTTGCGAGACATCCTCCGAGACGACAAGGACCACGAGCTGTGAACGAGCCTACGTGCTTGCAGCGTGATGCTGCGAGCGTGATCTTCAACCTGCCCGGCTACCACGTGATCGACGCCATCGACCTGCCTCTGGGCGGGCGCAGGGTGGTGGTCCAAGCGAACACGATCGCCGGCGGTTGCCCCGATTGTGGGGTGATCTCGGAGCGGGTGCACGCGTGGTGTCGGCAACGAGTCAAGGACGTCCCGCACGTCGGCCACCTGGAGGTGATCGTGGTGAAGCCGCGGCTGGTGTGCGTCGAGCGTGCGTGCCCGCGGCGGACGTTCACCCAGACCACCAGCGAGTTGCCGCTCCGGGCGCGGCAACACCGTTGACCAGCCAAGGCACCACGGTCAAATGCGAATAGCCCGCAATGGTGTCGCGGACCCAGCGGACTCCCTCGTCGTCGAGGTTGTGGCTTGGCGGTGAGATCAACCATCTGTGTGCTCCTTTGCATGGCTTGCTCCAAGCCAATAGCAAAGTGAGGGTCCCGACAACGGTTTCGCGGAAAATTGCCATCGACGGTCGAGGGGCGGGTCGCCGGCCCGGTGATGGTGCCCATGCACCGTCGTTGTCACCGCTAGACTGTCACATGGATGTGCCTTTCGGACGCCGGACTGCCGGTGTTCCGGGACAACCGTCGTCGCTCGGGGAGGGCTCAGGATGCGAACCAGTTCCAGCCGCGCACGCCGCGGATTGCTGGCGCTGTGCAGCGCTGCCCTCATCCTGTCAGCGGCGCTCCCGGCGGGCGCGGACGAGACCCCCGCCCCGGACCCGACCGTCGTCGAGCCCACGCCCGATCCGACCACGGCGCCCCCCTCGACGGCTCCAGCCCCACCACCGCCGACGTCGTCCCCGGCTCCCGAGCCGCCCCCCACCACGCCGCCGCCGACAAGCGACCCGACGACGGCTCCCCCGGCCCCCGTGCCGTCTCCCACCACGGCCCCTCCTGCGAGCCCGACCACGCCGCCTCCCCCGCCGCCCTCCCCGACGACCCCACCGTCGCCGGTGAGCTCCCCGTCCCCGACCGTCGTGCCGCCGACCGCGTCGCCCACAACGGCCGCGCCCACCACCACCGCACCCACCACGGCCGCGCCCACGCCGTCGTCGACACCAACGCCGCTCGCGAGCCCCACCACCGCCGGGACGACCGCCTTCACGACGACGCTCGACACGGGACTGCTCGCCCCGACGACAGCGACGACCCTCCCCGCGCGGACGACCGCCATCACCACGGGTGGGGCGGCGCTCATGTCCGCGCTGATCCGCATCAACGCGGCGGAGGCGCGGTGCGCCGCGAACGCCCCCACCGAGACCGCTCCCATGATCATCGACTCGGCCGTGATGCCGGCTGCGGTGGGTGCGTTCCACGACGACCAGGTGGTCAACGCCGCCGTTGTGATCGGGGTCGGCCTCGAACTCGGTCTGCCGGAGCGGGCGATCGCCATCGCTGTCATGACCGCGATGGCCGAGAGTGGCCTGCGCCCGGGAACCGGGGAGGCGGAGCCTGTGGGCCCGGGAGGGGTCGGCCTGTTCGAGCAGGGGCCCGGCGGCTCGTGGGGGACCTGGGAGGAACGCATCGACCCGGCGACGTCGGCGCGGAACTTCTACACCAGGCTGACCGCCGTTCCCGGCTGGGACACGCTTGACCCGGCCGTCGCCGCCGATGCGGTCCAGCGAGCCGAGGAGCCGGGCATCTACGCGCCCTACTGGGAGGCCGCCCTCCAGATGGTGAGCGAGCTGACCACCCGTCAGGTGGTGTCAACCTCCCCCCGGCCCTGCGTCACCGATCTCGGCACCCTCTCCACCCGCCAGGCGGTGTGGAGCAATCCGGTTCGGGGCCGGATCACCTCCGCATTCGGGTACCGGGTGCATCCCGTGCTCGGCGTCACGGCGGAGCACTGGGGAACCGACATCGCCGCGTCCTGTGGGACACCGATTGTCGCCGCCGGCGACGGGATCGTGGTGTGGTCCGGTGGCGGCCTGCAGGGGCGCACCGGTAACCAGATCGTGGTGTATCACGGCAACGGCGTGCTGACGCGCTATGGGCATGTCCTCAGCGGTTCGGTGACCGTGTCCGTGGGCGCCGCGGTGACCAGCGGCCAGCGGATCGCGAGCGTGGGCGGCGATCCGGGCCTCGACCCCGCGGGCGCGGGCCTGTCGACGGGATGCCACCTCCACTTCGAGACCAACACCGACAACGGCGGCACAGTCATCGACCCCGTCAGCTACCTCGCCGGCTATGGCGTGAAGCTTGGCACGAGCTGACCGCGCGTGAACCCCCGCCGGCGCGGGTCTCCGCGCCCCCCGCTCGTTCTCGCCGCGCTCGCGATCGCCTCCGCGGGGCTGCTGCTCACCGCTCCCCCCCCTGGAGCACGCGGCCACCCCGCCGCCCCGTCCGGCCGGGGCGGAGCACGCCTTCCCCGACCCCTGGGGTGACCTCCTTGCGGAGACGCCCACCGCCCGGCCGGTAGCGTCCGATCGGCGCCGCATCACGGAGGCTGACCTCCTGGCGGCCCCGGTCCCGTCGCTGTGCGGCCATCCGGCCGGCACGCTCGTCGACGGCCGTCTGCCCGGCATCCCCCCGGGCGAGGGCGTGGTGTGGATCTTCGTCGACGAGTCGGGCCGCATCCCGGCCGGCCGGGTGGCGTACGGCGACCTCGGCCCCGATGTGGGCAACGGTGCCGCCGTCGCGGTGTACTGCGACCGTGGCGGGGCCAGCTGGCCCGAGGCCGTGGTCCTTTACGGTCCCGGCCCCACCTATCTCGGCCACGTGGTGCTCTCGGACCTCACCCCCGGGCGACAGTCGGTGGTGTCGCTCGCCGTCGCCGATGGCGTGGTGCGGGTCGGTTTCGTCAACTCCTGGGCCGCCGACGAGGTCGGCCGGCGCGGGAGGGTGGACGGGACCGTCGCGCTCACGCTCGTCGGCGGCGAGGTGCGCGCCGGGGACCTCCGGCTCGTGGACGAGCGGCCGACGGCGGACCAGGCGGTGGCGGCCGCCGTCGCCGGCGACACCGCCGAACTGGGCGAGGTCGCGCTCGCCGACGCCGCGACCGCCCTCGTGGACCTCGTCGCACGGCTGCAGGCCGGGGGGTTCCGACGGCGGAGCTGGCGGTGGGGCCGTGCACGTCGCCACTCGCGGGCGCTCCCGAGCAGGCTGGCGCCACGTGTGTGGTGGAGCAGCGGCCCGCGGCCGATCCCGCGGCCGTCCGGCAGCTCGCCCACCTGCATCTGAGCCGGACAGGCTTCGCGACGTGGCAGGTCGTGGGCGTCAGCGACCTGACGGCGCCTCCCCCGTCCGCGTGACACCCCGGGCCTCGAGTTCCAGGAGCATCCGCTTCACCTCCAGCCCGCCGGCGTAACCCGTGAGGGCGCCGCCGGCTCCGATGAGGCGGTGGCACGGGACGATGATCGCGATGGGATTGCGTCCGGCGGCCGCTCCGACCGCGCGCGCCGCCCCCGGCATCCCGAGGTCGGCGGCCAGCCTGCCGTAGCTGGTGGTCCGGCCGTAGGGGATGGCCCGCAGCCGCTCCCACACGCGCAGCTGGAACGGTGTGCCGTGGGGGGCGAGGCGGACCTCGAAGGTCCGGCGCTCGCCAGCGAAGTACTCCGCGAGCTGCCGGGCGACGTCGTCGCCGACCCCCGGGCCGGACGAGCCGGTCCGGTCGTCCACCCCGCCCGGCAGGTGGAGCGCGGTGAGGGCGCCGTCGTCGTCGAGGACGAGGGTGAGCGGGCCGATCGGGCTGGCGACAACGCGCCGGGATGCGTTCATGCCTCCAGCGTGCGGCAACTCGCTGGCAAAAGCGACCCGCGGGCGCAGGGCGGTGCCTAGACTCGGCGGTGTCAGCGGGCGAGGACGCCCGCGCGCTCGATGCCGAGGCTGGCTGAAAGGGAACACCATGAAACTTCGCGAGGACGCCAAGTGGAGCCTCGTCGTACCGACGTCCATGGGCGTGCGCATCACCCCGGAGGACCGCGCGCCGGTGCACATCTCCCAAACTTCCTCCTGCAGGTCACCAGCGCCGAGACCAACGTCGCGGCCGTTGTCTCCTACCTGGGTGAGCCCACCAAGGTGCTGACCGCGTTCGTCGAGGGCTCCCCGATCTCCGCGCTGATCAAGTCCAACCTGCGCGCCCGGTTCATGGAGTACGAGGGCCGCGACTACCCGCAGGGCGACGCCTGGGGCCTCCGGCACCAGTTCAACATTGCCGACTCCGGATTCGGCGGCCGCGGCCCGCGCGTGTGGAACGACCGCTCGGGTGAGGTGGGCCGCGAGCTGAAGGTGGAGGACTTCGACCTCGACCGCATCTTCGGCGAGGAGGGCGTCAAGATCCTCCACATGTCCGGCGTGATCGCCGCGCTGTCCCCGAACACCTCGAAGTTCTGCGTGGAGCTCGCCAAGGCCGCGAAGAAGCACGGCACCGTGATCGCCATGGACCTCAACTACCGCGCCTCGTTCTGGAAGGGCCGCGAGGAGGAGCTGTCGAAGGCGTTCCACGAGATCGCCGAGGTGTGCGACATCCTGTACGGCAACGAGGAGGACTTCCAGCTCTGCCTCGGCATCGAGGGGCCGGAGGCCGGCGGCAAGTCGATCGAGCAGAAGATCGAGGACTTCAAGACCATGATCGGCCGGGTCAAGGAGGCCTACCCCGAGGCCAAGTACATCGGCACCTCGCTGCGTGAGGTCATCTCCGCCAACCACCACAAGTGGGGCATGGTGCTCTGGAACGAGGGTGAGTTTGTGGTCTGCCCGCTCCGCGACATCGACGTCATGGACCGCATCGGCGGCGGCGACGGTTCCGTGGGTGGCGTGCTGTACGGCATCCTCAAGGGCTGGGACGTCGAGAAGTGCGCGCAGTTCGGCTGGGCCACCGGCGCGCTCGCGGCCACCTCGCTCTACGACTACGGCGCCCCCGCCGACGAGGAGCAGGTGTGGGCAATCTGGAAGGGCAACGCCCGCGTGAAGCGGTGACGGCGCCCGCTGGCGGTGACCCAGCACCCACCCGGTAGCGGTGGTGGGGCCACCCCCTGAAGGCCACGGGCGGGACTCGGTACGGAGCGGCGTGACGAGTCCCGCCCGTATCCATGTCCGGACGCGGGCAGCCCTCAGCCCGGACGCACCTCCACGACTCCCATCATCCCCGCGTCCTCGTGGTCAAGGATGTGGCAGTGGTACACCGTCCGTCCGGTGAACCTCTCGAACGCGATCCGCACCGTGCGGCTCTCCCCGGCCGGCACGTGCACAACGTCACGCCACCGGACGTCCTCATGCGGCACCCCGTTGGCGCGCACCTCCTGCATCGGCCACACGTGCAGGTGGAAGGGGTGATCCATGGGAGTGGGATTCAGCAGGGTCCACTCCTCCACCGCGCCGGCCACCACCTCCTGGTCCGTCCGGTCGGGGTCGAAGGGGCGGCCGTCGAAGGCGAAGGTCATCCCCATGCCCATCCCCATGCCCATCGAGAAGGCGAGAGTCCGTCGCCGGGCGACGACGGCGTCCCGCAGGTCGCGCGGCGCGGCCAGGGTGGGGATCGCGAGGGAGGTGCCGGCGTCGTCGCCGACGACGTCCAGCGTGGCCAACGTGACCGCGTCCCGACCCGCAGGGGACCCACCCATGCCCATGCCCATACCCATGCCCCCGCGGTCGTAGGGAAGTGCCCGAAGCTCGACGGGCCCGCGACCGGCGGTGACCAGCAGGTTCGCGCGGTTGCCGGGCGCCAGGAGGAGGCCGCCGGGCTCGCGGGGGGCGTGCGTCTCGAGGTCCATGCCGAGCAGGGCGGCGGTGGCCCCGGCGAGTTCCAGGCGCAGGTGGCGGGAGACGCAGGCGTTGATCACCCGCCAGCGCACCGTCTCGCCCGGGGCAGCGGTGAGACGGGGCTGGACCCGACCGTTCACCAGCACAAGGTCGCCTTCGCGTCCCGTCATGCGATCCGGCATGGTCGGCGGCCGCACGCGGCCCGCGTCGTCGAGCGAGACGTCCGAGACGACGAGCACGTGGTCGCGGGCCACGGGGAGGTCGTCCTCGACGACGATCGCGCCGTACAGCCCGCCGAAGATCTGGTCCGCCACGTGGCCGTGGTGGTGCGGGTGGTACCAGAAGGTGCCGGTGGGATGGTCCGCGGGCAGGAGGAACTCGTAGTCGCGGCTGTCGCCCGGCGCGAGGTGGACGAACGGGTTGTCGCCGGGGTCCCGCGGGGACACGTGCAGGCCGTGGACGTGCAGGTTCGTGGGCTGGTCGATGCGGTTGACAAGGCGGACGCGGAGGGTGTCGCCGGGGCGCAGGCGAAGCGTGGGTCCGGGGACGGTGCCGTTGTAGGCCAGGAGGCGGCCGGTGCGGGGGCCCAGGTCCACCTCCGCCTCCGCCATCCGCAGTTCGACCTCGAGAAGTCCGCCTGCCGCACGCAGCGTCGGGGGTTCGACCAGGCTCGCACCCGCCCCCGCAGTCCCGCCGGTGGGCGGGCCGCTCCCGGGGCGGGGAGTCAGCCACGGCAACCCGGTCCGCGAGAGCCCGACGGCGCCGACAGCCAGGCCCCCGGCGCCAACCACGCCGAGAAGGAGGGCCTGTCGCCGGGTGATCGGCCGCACCACATCATGCCTTCAGGCTGTTCAACGCCGCCCGCAGCAGCGTGCCCACCCGCTCGGCTACGGGCTTCATGGCCTCGTTGCCGGTGAGGAGGTACATGGTGGCGGGGTCGATGGCCTCGACAACACTGGTGTCGTCGTCGACGGCCCGCACCACGACGTTGCAGGGCAGCAGCAGCCCGATCGACGGTTCGGCCTGCAGTGCCTGGTAGGCCGCGGGCGGGTTGCAGGCCCCCAGGATCACGTGGGGCGGCACCTCCACTCCCAGCTTCTTCTGCAGCGTCGCGGCGATGTCGATCTCGGTCAGGACTCCGAATCCCTGGACCGCGAGCGCGGCCTTCGTCGCGACTACCGCCTCCTCGAAGGGCAGGGAGACCGTGGTTGAGAGGCCGTAACCCATGGCGATTCCTCCTGGAGCGTGGGCGGACATGCTGCCCTCCAGAGTATTGACCTCCCCGCCCGCGCGCCCCTCGAACGGTCACTCCCCGCCGGCAGGCACGGTTCCTCAGCCCACGTTGTCCTCGTAGAGCTGCAGGAAGCGCGCGAAACGACGGTCGTACTCGGCCTCCCACTCCGGGATGGGCACGATCGGCTCGCCCACGTCCGGTTCCGCGCGGGGGACGTCCGGGGCGAGCACGTCGAGGGCGAGGAGGGCGGTGCCGCGCAGCGTGGTGCGCTTCATGGTCACGGGGACCACCTCGCGGTGGAGGACGTTGGCCAGGATGACGAGCCAGTTCGGCAGCCCCTGGGTGATGCCGCCCGCGGCCACCACCCCCTGGACGCCGGGGGCGACGTCGTCGAGCTGCTCCACCACGCGGCGATAGGTGAACGCCACCCCTTCGAGCGCCCCACGGTAGAACGCCGCGATGTCGGTGCGGCCGGTGAGGCCGCCGATCACGGCCCGGGCGTCGCCCCGCCAGCCGGTGGAGCGCTCGCCGTTCAGGAAGGGCAGCATCACGGGGGTGTGGGGAGCGGGGGGGCCGGTGAGGAAGTCGTCGCGGGTGCCGCGCTCCGGCGGCGCGGTCAGCGCGTCGAGCCACGTCACCACGTGGCCGACGTCGTTGAGCGCCCCGCCGACGAGCGAGCGGTCGTCGTCGATGCGGTAACACCACAGGCCGCGGGGCACGGTGGTGGGCACGCCGGGCACCATGACCCGGAGAGCACCCGACGCCGACGCCGACAGCGCCATGAGCCGGCCGCTGATCGCCCCCGGCCCGAGGTTCGAGGCGAGACCGTCGGGAATGGCCGGGAACCACACCGCCCCGCCCAGCGCGGGCCAGCGCCGGGTGACCTTCCCGGGCACCCTGGTGAACGGCTGGCGGGGGTCCCTGACCGGTGACAGTCGCTCGCGCGGGATGCCGACGGCCGCCAGGGTCTCCTCGTCCCAGTTCGCGGTGTGGCGGTTGAGGAGCCCGCCCCAGGCCGCCGTCGGCACGGACGCCCCTCGCGCGCCCAGGATCCGGAGCTGGACGTACTCGCCGAGGGACATCCAGGTGCGGGTGAGGTCGAAGGTGTCCGGGTCCGTCCGCCGGATCCACCGCAGCCGCGCCGGCAGGTAGTAGCAGTGCAGCCGGGCGCCGGTGCGCTGCTGGAGGGCGTCCTCGTTGAGGACGGCGCGGAGCTCCTCGGCCTCGGGGGCGCAGCGGGAGTCCGCGTAGGTGAAGCAGGGGGTGACCGCGGCGCCGTACTCGTCCACCCCGACGAGCGACGTGGCGAAAGCATCCATCGCGACGGCGGCGATCCGGCCCGCGTGCTCGGGCCGGGCGACCGCATCCAGGACGGCCGCGACCTCATGCACGATCTGGTCCGGGTTGATCACCGAGCGACCCGTGGCATCGGTGCGGAAGGCGTGATCCGCCTTGATGCGGGTCTTGGCGATCGGGCGTCCGGTGGCGTCGAAGATGCCGCCACGGGTGCCGGTGGAGCCGATGTCCACCGAGAGCACGAACGGCTCGACCGCCCGGCTGAGGGGAACGGCGAACGACTCGGCCATCAGCGGCGTCCTGGGGTCATGGAAGGGATGCTATCCGGGAGGCAGGCCGGGGGCGGTGAGCCCGCGCGGGTGGCGGATCAGCCGAAGACGGCGTCATAGAGGGCGAGGAAGCGTTCGTACCGCTGGTTGTAGATCTGCGCCCACTCCGGGTTGGGTTCGAGCACCGCGAGCAGTTCGGGCTCCGCGCGCGCGACATCCGGGGCGAGACTCTCCAGGGCGAGCAGGGCCGTGCCGCGCAGCGTGGAGCGCTTCAGTTTCACCGGGGTGATCGGCAGGTTCACGATGCTGGCCACGACAGCCATCCAGTTCGGCATCATCTCCGCGATGCTGCCCGAGGTGACGATCCGCTGGACGTCTGGCGCCATGGTCTCCATCTGCTCCGCGATCCGGCGGTAGCTCA
The DNA here is from genome assembly GCA_022838965.1 of Actinomycetales bacterium. The sequence continues at coordinate 9,079 of JALHDK010000010.1, forward strand.
TGGCCACCCCTTCCATCATGCCGCGGTAGAAGGTGGTGGGGTCCGTGTTGTACGAGACCTCCGCCAGCACGGCGCGGGCGTAGCCCTTCCAGCCGGTCGAGCGTTCGCCCGTGAGGAACGGGAGCACCAGCGGCGAGGAGGCGGACGGCGGGCCCAGGAAGGCGTCGTCGCGCGTGCCCTCGGCAGGCGGGACGGTGAGGAGGTCGAGCCACGTGAGCACGCGTCCGACGTCGTTCAGCGCGCCACCCAGGAGCGAGCGGTGGTCGTCGATGCGATAGCACCACAGCCCCTCGGGGATCCGTTCCGGGATGCCGGGCAGCAGGACCCGCATCGCCCCCGAGGTGGAGGCGGACAGCGCCATGGTGCGCTCGTCGTGGGCGCCGGGGCCGAGGTTGGAGGCGATCCCGTCCGGCACGGACGCGAACCAGACCGCGTCCGAGAGCCCCCTCCAGCGTTTGGCCACGCTCCGGGGGAGGCGCGTGAACGGCTCGTCGGGGTTGCGCAGCGGGGCCAGCTGGTCCCGGCGCAGGTGCGTGACCTCGAGGAGCTCCTCGTCCCAGTCCCCGGAGTGCCGGTTGAGCATCCCGCTCCACGCGGCGGTGGAGACCGCACACCCCCGGGCGCCCAGCAGGCGCAGGTAGACGTACTCGCCCAGGGACATCCAGGACCTGGCGTACTCGAAGGTATCCGGTTGCGTCCTCTCGATCCAGCGCAGCCGGCCGGGCAGGTAGGAGGTGTGCAGCCGGGTCCCGGTGCGTTGCTGGAGCGCGCGCTCGTCGATCAGCGCGCGGAGTTCCTCCACCTCGGGGGCGCAGCGCGAATCGGCGTACGTGTAGCACGGGGTGATGGCGATGTTCTCCTCGTCCACCGCGATGATCGACGAGGCGAAGGTGTCGAGGGCGACGCCGGCGATGCGCCCCGCGAACTGGGGGGTGGCGATGGCGTCGAGGATCTCGGAGATCTCGTGCACCACCAGGTCGGGGCTGATGGCCGACCGGCCCTCGGCGCTGGTGCGGAACGAGTGGAAGCGCTTCTGGCGGGAGCCCTCGATGGGGCGGCCGGTGGCGTCGTACAGCCCGCCACGCGTGCCGGTGGATCCGACGTCGAGCGACAGGACGAACGGCTCGACGGCCTCGGCCAGCGGAACGGTGAAGGGGGAAGGGGTGTCAGCCATGTCGGAACCTCGCCTGTGACGGTCTGATGCGATGCTAGCCCGGCCGGCTCGGCAGCCGGGCAGGGTTCGGATCCGGGCGATGCGGGCGGTCGGGCAGCTACAGGAGGAACTCGAACACCGGGGAGTCGGGGGCGAGCTTCTCGATCGGCAGGGGGCTCGCGGCCATGCGGTCCAGCAGCCGTGGGAGGGCATCGGCCCGGGGCAGGTCGATGCCCACCAGCGCCGGCCCGGTCTCGCGGTTGTTCTTCTTCACGTACTCGAACAGCACGATGTCCTCGTCCTCGGTGAGGACCTCCTCGAGGAAGTGCCGCAGCGCACCTGGCTGCTGCGGGAACGTCACGAGGAAGTAGTGCCGCAACCCCTCGTGCACGAGGGAGCGCTCCAGGATGTCCGCGTAGCGGGAGACGTCATTGTTTCCTCCGGAGACGATGCACACCACGGGTCCCTGCGGAGGTTGCGGCAGGTACCCGCGCAGGGCGGCGGAGGCCAGCGCCCCTGCGGGCTCCGCGATGATGCCCTCCGTCTGGTACAGGTCCAGCATCTCCGAGCAGACCGCGCCCTCCGGGACGGTGATCACGTCGTCGACGAGTTCGCGGGCGATGGCGAAGGGCACGTCACCCACCTTCCGCACGGCGGCGCCGTCGACGAAACCGTCCACTTTGGCGAGGGCCACCGGGGCGCCGGCGTCGAGGGCGGCGCGCATGGAGGGTGCGCCCGCCGGTTCCACGCCTACGATCCGCACCCCGGGGTAGCGGTGCCGGAACCACACCGCGACGCCGGCGATCAGGCCACCCCCGCCCACCGGCACCAGAACAACCTCGAGCGGCTCGTGCACCTGCTCGCCGATCTCCCACGCCACGGTGCCCTGACCGGCCACGATGCGCGGGTGGTCGAAGGGCGGGACCCACACGGCCCCTGACGCCGCCGCGTAGGCCTGCGCCGCGGCCGAGGTCTCGTCGAACACGGCTCCCGTGATCACCTGCTCCACCCAGCGTCCGCCGATGTCCTGGATGCGGGCGCGCTTCTGCCGCGGGGTCGTGGAGGGCAGGAAGACCTTCCCGTGGATGCGCAGCTGGCGGCAGGCGAACGCGACGCCCTGGGCGTGGTTGCCCGCCGAGGCGCACACCACGCCGAGGCGCCTCTCCTCAGGCGTGAGGCCGGAGATCAGGTTGTAGGCGCCCCGGACCTTGTAGGAACGCCCCACCTGCAGGTCTTCGCGCTTGAGGTACACCGGCTGCTGCAGGGCGGCCGAGAGGCGGGGGGAGATCTCGAGGGCGGTGGTGCGCACGATCGGGGCGAGGTGGCGGGCGGCGGCAGCGACGTCGTCGGCGGTCACGGGGAGCGCGTTCGCGCTGGTGGGCATGGGGTGATTCTGGCACGGGTGGCGCTCGGCCCCGGGCGCACTCAGTGGGTGAGCGCTCGGCCCCGGGCGCCGAGGGCTGGCCACGCGCCGCGGCCGTGCAGGTATGGTGAAGCTCCATGCGAGCCTTCATGCAGGTGGACGTGTTCTCCACCGGCCCACTCACCGGCAACCCGGTGGCCGTGGTCCTCGACGCCGAGGGTCTCACCGACCCCGAGATGGCCGCCTTCGCGCGCTGGACCAACCTCTCCGAAACCACGTTCGTCCTGCCGCCCACCACCCGTGACGCCGACTACCGCCTCCGCATCTTCACCCCGGGCGGCGAGCTCCCGTTCGCCGGGCACCCGACACTCGGGTCCGCGTTCGCCTGGCTGGGCACCCGGAGGAGGGACCCGGCTGGCGCCGCGGTCGAGGACGCCGGGCGCGGCCCGCTCCGGCTGGTGCAGGAGTGCGGCGTCGGGCTCGTGCCCCTGTCCGTGGACGGCGACGGCGGAATCGTCTCGTTCGTCGCGCCCCCGCCGCTGCGGACGGGCGCCGTCGACGACGCCACGCTGGACCGCGCCGTCGCGAGCCTGGGGATCGCGCAGGACGACGTGGTCGCGAGCCAGTGGGTGGACAACGGGCCGGGCTGGCTCGGCCTGGTGCTGCGCGACGCCGCCACCGTCCTCGCCCTGCGCCCGGACATGGCGGCGATGGGCGAGCTGCGGATCGGCGTGATCGGGGCGTTCCCGGAGGGCGGGCGGCCGTGGGACGACTGCCTGTTCGAGGCGCGGGCCTTCGCTCCCGCCCTCGGCGTGCCGGAGGACCCCGTGACCGGCTCACTGAACGCCGCGCTCGCCCAGTGGTTCCGGGCGGCCGGACGTGCGCCGCAGCGCTGGTCGGTGCGGCAGGGCACCGCGCTCGGGCGTGCGGGGCGTGTGCACCTCAGGGACGACGGCGCCGCCATCTGGGTCGGGGGGCGGTGCGAGGCGACGATCGTGGGGCTGGTCGAGCTGTAGGGTCGCGGCCCGGGAACCGTGCGAATCCGCTGCGGAGCCTCCGGTGCAGGGAGAAGGATCGGAGGTGCACGGGGCGTGGTTGCCCGCGCCACGCCTGCATGGGAGGTGGCCGGTCTCATGTCATGCACTCACCACTCAGCCTGGACCCGGTGGACCGGCTCAGGGAGGAGTCGGCGGTCCGCGGTCCTGCTCGTCGTCCTCGGCTTCGTCGTCAGCCTGACCGCCTGTTCCAGCCCGGCACCCGAGACGCCATCATCCGGCCCGCGCGCGTGGATCGACTTTCCTCGCGAGGGGGTGACGATCCCCGTGGGAGCGAGCGTCGTCGTGGTATCACACGCGGACGCGGCCGACGGCGTCTCGGAGGTCCTCCTGTCCGTGAATGGCAGCGCTCTCCGCCGCGACCCGTCCTCGAGGCCGGGGGACACCCTCGTCGAGTTCCGCCAGGAGTGGACGCCCTCCGTGCCGGGGCTCGCCACGCTGGAGGTCCGCGCGTACACCGTGAACGGTGGGGCGAGCGGCACGGACACGATCACGGTGGTGATCACGGGCGAGCCGGCCACGCCGTCGCCCGAACCGACGCCGTCGCCTGAACCGACGCCGTCGCCTGAACCGACGCCGTCGCCTGAACCGACGACGAGGCCACCGACGACCACCCCGGCCCCGCCGCCGCCAACAACGATCCCACCACCGACGACCACCCCGGCCCCGCCGCCGCCAACAACGACCCCGCCAACGACGACCCCGGCGCCACCGACGCCCGCCCCCACCATCACCGCGGCACCGCCCCCGGACACCACGCCGCCGCCGCTTCCGAAGCCCGTCGTACCGGCCGACGGTCGGACGGTGTCGTGCCGCCCGTCCGTGACGCTCGCCTGGCAGCCGGTGACGGACCCGAGCGGCGTGACCTACGCCATCCAGCTGGAACGTCAGATCACTGCCACGACCTGGGAGTCCGTGCGTGCGGTGGGCATGATCGCCGCGAAACAGTACGACGTCGCTGTGCAGTGCGGCGGCATCTACCGCTGGAAGGTGCGCGCTCGCGACAACGCGGGAAACCTGAGCGCATGGTCCCCCTACTCCGCATTCGCCGTGGACATGGGCTGAGGAGGAGCGATGAAACCCAGGAGCCGGGCCGCCCTGATCGCGGTGATCGTCCTTGTCGTGGTCGCGCTCGCGGGCGGTGGCTACCTCTTCCTGCGGGCGCGCTCCGGCGGCCAGCCGGAGCGGGGCACTGCCACCGGGCCTGCGGTGCTGTTCGATGCGCCTGCCCTCGGCGCCACCCTGACGGTGGGGCAACCGACCCCGGTGCACGCCGTCGCGAGCAGTGCCGCGAAGGTCACGCGCGTGGAGCTGTGGGTTGACGGCGCCTATGAGTCCGCCTCTGCGGCCACCTTTGCCGGTGGCGTCTCTCCGCTGCCACTGCTGGCCTACTGGGAGCCTCCGACCGCCGGCCCGCACACGCTGGTGGCACGTGCCTTCGACGCCGCGGGCAGGAGCAACGAGGCCACGTTGGCCGTCGAGGTGGCTGGACCGCCAGCCGAGGACCGCGACGGAGATGGCGTCGCCGACGCCGTCGACGTCTGCCCCGACGAGGCGGGGTACGCCTCGGCCGCCGGTTGCCCGGACCGAGACGGTGACATGGTTGCGGACGCGGCGGACGCCTGCCCGGACGAGGCCGGCACCGCCGCCGGAGCGGGATGCGCCGCGCCGTCGGAGGGGGATCGCGACGGGGACGCGGTCGGCGACGAGGTGGACGCGTGCCCCGAGACGCCCGGCGGCACGGGCGGCGATGGGTGTGTCGCCCCGGATGACCGGGACGGGGATTCCGTCGCGGACGCGTCGGATCCGTGCCCGGAGATCCCCGGGACAGCGGGGGGCTGCCCGGACGCCGACCGTGACGGCGTGCCGGATGGCACCGACCCGTGCGTGGACGTCCCGGGTGGCACCGACGGATGCCCCGGGGCCACGGAGAGTGACCGCGACGGGGACGGTGTCCCGGACGCCGACGACGCGTGCCCCGACGAACGGGGCGCTGCCGAGAACTCCGGCTGCCCGGGGGGTGGCGGCCCGGCGGGGTCGGCCGACGACGCGGATTTCGACGGCGACGGCGTTGCCGACTCCGGGGACAGCTGCCCGGGAGCCCCGGGTGAGGCGGACTTGGAGGGCTGCCCGGACGTGGACGGCGACGACGTCCCGGACTACCGGGACATGTGCCCGGGGGAGGCCGGCACCTCCGCGAACCTCGGTTGCCCCTCGGGTGGCGCGGACGCGGACGGCGACGGCGTGGCCGACGACGTGGACCTATGCCCGGAGGACGCGGGCATGCCCGAACGCCTCGGCTGCCCGCCGCCGGGCGAGGAACGCGAACTGACTCCGGGGGGCGGGGAGATGCTCCTCCCGGCCACAGCCCGGGTCGAGTTCCAGGCGGTCAGCATGACCGTCAGTGACGAGTACGACGGACTGTCCTGCTACCCGAGCCTCGCCGGTGGGCCGGCGGAGCGGTACGCCTTCACGTCCGTCGACGGCCGCTCCTGGGAGGCGCCCGCAGGTCTGGGGAGCCGTGTGCTGCTGGTGCGGCAAGACGAACCGCTCGCGGTGCGGATGGAGTGCGGCGCGGACGTCCTCTACCTCGACGAGGACCACGCGTGGGGGACGTACTGGGGGATCGGCGCCGTTGAGGGCAGCCACCCCGCGGGCGACTGGGATGGCCACGTGATCACCGCGCGCTCGACCGGCGGTGATGAGGGGCGCTGGTTCGAGGTGCAGTATCGGCTGTGCCAGGGCGGATGCACGGAGCCCACCTCCAAGGCTGTGACGCTGGTGCGGGAGGGGAGCCGCCTCACCTGGGAGTGGGATGACGGGACGGCGGACCTCGCGGGGTACGTGGTGTACATGGACGGGGTCCGGATTGCCGCGTACCGGGGCACGTCGTCGAGCGGCACGGCTGACATCAGCTCCTGGGCGCCGCCTTGCGGCGGCAGTCGCGAGTTCACCGTGACCGCGCTCTTCGCGGACGGCAGCGAATCCGCGCCGAGCAACGCCGTCACCTGGGTGGGGGAGGAGTGCCCGCGGGTGGTGCGCGTGACCTTTGACCACCTCACCACGTTCGATCTCGGCAGTGACCAGGGATCGACTGTCGTCGGGCCGATCTTCGGGAGTTTCACCGCCACCGGCAGCACAAGCCGGACCCTGTCCTTCAACGCGCTGGATCGTGGTGGCTGGTGGGGGGAGGAGGATCGCGGCTTGCGGCTGCGCAGCACGCAGTACTACCCGGTGCAGGAGCTCTTCGACCAGATCAATACCTGGGTGTCGGGTATCGGCAGCGCCAGCGTGTACAGCGCCCCGGAGCACGACTGGGTGACCGTGGAACTCGCGCCGGGCGACGACCTCTCATTCGGCGGCGCGATCATGGACGGCGACACGGGCACCAACCCGGACGACACGCTCTTCAACGGACAGCGCACCCTGCCCGCCGACTCCGTCCGGCCCGGCACCTATCGCGTGTCCGACCGGAACATCGAGCTGACCGTGCTGGTGGAGGTGATTGTGGGTCCCGAGGTGGGTCCCGAACCGGACCTGGCCATCACGGGCGTTTCGCAGGGCGAGGACGGTGAACTGAACGTCCAGGTATTCAACAATGCGGCGAGCATGGCCGAGCCGGCGAGCCTGACCGTGGAGTGGACGGACATCGTGACGGGCGCGGTGGTGGACAGCCAAACGTGGCGGGATGTGCAGCTCGGCTCGGGCGCCACCCGGACGCTGCAGACCACGGATCCGGTGGAGGGGATCGGGGGGATGCGTTTCGTGCTCGATCCCGGTGGGGATGTGCCGGACGGCAACCGAGCGAACAACACGTTCGAGACGCCCGTGACCCTGCGGGTGGAGTTCCTGGGGGCGGAGGCCGCCCAGTGCAGCGAGGCGCGCTGCACGGTCGCCAACTGGTGGATCTCGTGCGAGGCGGAGTGGGCCTTCACGCTGTGGGTCGGTACCGGTACCGGTCCGTCCGACGTCGAGTGGCTGCGTAGAATGCGGCTACCGTCCAGTGGGGAGCTCGTCGCCTGTCGGGAGGACGATCCGGCGAATGGCTGTGTACCCGGCCCGAGCCCGCTTGAGCACTGGAATCCCGGCGGCGCGGGCTCGTACGGATTCGAGCTCGAGATCCCTGCCACGGACACCCTCGCCATCGTGGCGACTGCACGCGAAGCCGACTTCTTCACGGACGACGATGCGTTTGTGACGTCGTTGTTCGAGTACCCTCCTGCAGACGGGTGGGGTGCGCGGCCCGATGCCTACACCAGCCGACTCCTTCCAGAACGAGAGTGTGACGACTCCACCGAGCTGGTGTGCGAGGAGTGCCAGCCCGGCCAGGTCACCGCGACCTGGCGGATCACCCGGGTGAATTGAGGCCCCCCGGATGGAGGAGGTCCGCCAGCACGTCGATCCCGCTGGCCTGCGGCGCGCGGCTGCTCTCGTCGAGCAGCGCGGAGCCGCCGCCCAGCTGTGGGTGGCGCAGGGCGGCGAAGTCCTCCTGGACCGCACATTCGGCTGCGGACCGCACGACCTCTTCTGGCTCTTCTCCGCCTCCAAGCCGTGGGTGACCGTGCTGCTCTACCAGCTCGTGGAGCAGGGGCTCGTGGAGCTGGACGCGCCGGTGGCGCGCTACTGGCCGGAGTTCGCCGCGCACGGGAAGGGGGGGATCACGCTGCGGCACGTCCTGCAGCATCGTTCCGGACTCCCGACGGCGGGGCGCGGCCTCCGCCCCCGCCGCTCCGCCCCGGCCCCGGGGCGCGGGCGGGCCGACGTCGTCGGGATGGCGCTCGGGTCGCTGGGTGACGCGCTCGCGATGACGAGCTGGGAGCGGTCGGTGCGGCGGATCGAGCGGGCGCGGCCGCGGTTCCCGCCCGGACAAGTTCCCGCCTATCAGTACCTCGACTTCGGATTCATCGTGGGCGAGGTGGTGCGGCGCGTGACCGGGCGGCCGGTGGCGGACCTGCTGCGCGAGCGGGTGGCCGGGCCCCTCGGCCTGCGCGACACCCATCTCGGACTGCCTGCCCCGGAGCTGCGGCGCGCGGTGGCGGTGCGCGGGCGCGGGGTCGCCTACGTGCTGCAGACCAAGTTCGGTTACGAACTTCCCAAGATGATGCATCCCGCCATCGGAAAGATCGTCAACGATATCTCCGACAACCTGGGTCGGGAACTGGACAGCAGGGAGATCCTGGATATCTTCCGG
>JALHDK010000011.1 GCA_022838965.1 Actinomycetales bacterium
TGACGCCGGGACCTGCGGATGCCGACCCCAAAGGCAGCATTCCGAGGGTGGCCAGAGCGAGAAGGGCAGCGGTGACGAATCGCATGAAGGACATGTGCATCTCCCCGTCTTGGCGGCTGCGACCACCCCCGGTCCCGAAGGTCACAGCACACGATGCTGCGCATCGTACCGCCGGGAGCAGGGGGCGACTGGTTCAGTCCGCGACGCTTGCGTCGGCCAGAGCGACCAGGAGTCGCTCGAGGCTCCCCCCGAGACCCCAGCGCTCCACCAGTCCGGCCAGCCTCGCAGGATCACGAGGCGCACCGGGGACCCGGTCGTCCACTTCGGCCACGGGAGCGTCGCGTGCCACCCGCACCACCAGCGGCGCGACGGCGAGATAGTCCGCCGCCTCCCGCAGGCGGCGAAGCTGCGCCGTCGTGATCCCCGGATCGACCCGCTGCAGCGCCGCCAGGATTCCGTCGAGCGAGCCGTAGCGTCGCAGCAGCGCGACGGCGGTCCGCTCGCCGATGCCGGGGACGCCGGGGAGGCCGTCGGAGGGATCGCCGCGCAGGATGGCCATGTCGGCGTACGTGGCACCGTCGGGGACGCCGTACCGTTCGGCGAGACCCGCCTGGTCGATGACATCGGGGGCCCGGACGCCCCGCTGGGTGTACAGCACCCGCACCGGCCCCGCGTCGTCGACGAGCTGGAACAGGTCACGGTCGCCGGTGACGATCTCGACTCCGTCGCGCTCCGCGGCGGGCCGCGCGAGTTCGCGGGCCACAAGGGTGCCGATGACGTCGTCGGCCTCGAAGCCCGGGGCGCCCAGACGTGCGATCCCGATGGCGGCCAGCACGTCCACGATGACCGGCACCTGGGCGGTGAGGGCCTCGGGAACGTTCTCGGCGCCGTCCACCCCGCCGACCCGGTGCGCCTTGTAGCTGGGGATGGCCGCGACGCGGAAGGCGGGGCGCCAGTCGTCGTCCCAGCAGGCGACCAGGCGGGTGGGACGGCGCGTGGTCAGCAGGGTGGCGATCATGTCCAGCAGTCCCCGCACCGCGTTGACGGGAGTGCCGTCGGGGGCCTGCACCGTGTCCGGGACGCCGTGGAACGCCCTGAAGTACAGGGAGGCGGTGTCGAGCAGGAGCAGCGTTCCGGCCATTCCGCCAGCGTAGTGGCGGTGTGCCACCCGCTCCGGGGGAGAGTCCTGTGTCAGGGTCTCTCGCTACTCTCGGTGTCACGGCGATGGCCGCCGCGCAGAGGATCCGCAAGGGACGATGGACGATGGTGCACGAATCGACCGAACGCGGTGCGCGGTGGCGGCCTGTGCTGGCGGCGGTTCTCATCGCCCTGGGGTGCCTGCTCGCACCATTCTCCGTGATGGCGGTGTGGCTGAACACGCAGATCTCGGACACCGAGGCGTTCGTCGAGACCATGGCGCCGCTCGCGGAGGATCCCGCGGTCCAGGAATCGCTCGCCGATCAGCTCACGGCCGCGGTCCTGGAGTTCATCGGCGTCGAGGAACTCACCGACCAGCTGCTGGCGGCCCTCGGGGACCGGCTCGACCTGCCTCCCCGCCTGGATCGTGCCCTGTCGGGACTCGGCACAACGATCACGAGCGGAATCGAGGACTTCACCCGGACACAGGTGGGGAACGCGGTCAGCTCACCGCGGTTCGCGCAGGCGTGGTCCGGAGCCCTCACGGTGGCGCACGGACAGGTGGTGGTGTTCCTCGAGGGGACCCGGGGCGGCGCACTGAGCGCCGAGTCGAACACGATCAGCCTCAACCTCGGTCCGATCGTCGAGCAGATCAGGGGCGAACTGGTGGAGAGCGGGTTCACGCTGGCTGAGCGGATCCCCGCCGTCGATCGGTCGTTCGTGCTCTTCGAGTCCGAGTACATCGGCCGGGCGCAGTGGCTCTTCCGTCTCCTCAACACGCTGGGGGTCTGGCTGCCGGTGCTGACCCTGCTCCTGCTCGCGGCCGGCATCGGCCTGGCGCGTGACCGCCGCCGCACCCTCGTGCGCGGCGCCCTCGGGGTGATGGTGGGCGCCCTCGTGGTCGGAGTGGCGCTCTCCCTCGCACGGGCGGGCTACGTCGCCGCACCCCCGCTGGGCCTGATGTCCCCGGAGGCGGCGGGTGCCATCTTCGACACCCTCACCCGCTCCCTGCGGACGGGCCTCAATGCCACCGCGATCGGCGGCCTGGTCGTGGCGCTCGTCGCCGCGCTCGCCGGGCTCCGGCGTCGCGCCCCCGCCGAGGTCACCGCTCCCGCGGCCGCAGTCTGACGTTGGGGAGGTCCGGGGCCGGCAGGGGCGGCCCGTCGTAGCCGGTGACGTGACCGAAGCGGGCGACGCCGTCGGGATCCCCCGCGATCGCAGCCTGCCACTGGGCGCGAGCCTCCACCACCTCCTGGTGGGTGCGCCCGATGAAGTTCCACCACATGATGATCCGTTCCGTGAACGGGACTCCCCCGATGAGGACCGCGCGGACCGGCGCGGCACCCGCCTCGAGGAGAAGCTCGCGGTGGCCCGGGGCCAGGTAGGCGAGCCACGCGGGTTCGATGCCGGTTCCCGCCACAACCAGTGGCCCGGAGTCCAGCAGGACCCCGTGCTCGAACGCCGGATCCACCGGGAGGTGGACGGTCGCGCCGGCGGGGATGTCGAGCTGGGCGGCGACCAGCGGGGTGTCCGCCCGGGCGGGCGACGCGACGCCCCCGAGAGCCCCCATGAAGACCTGGACGCGGGCGCCGTCGATGTGCACCGTCGGTACGTCCGCCACGTGCTCGAACGCGCGCTCGCCGTTCCGGGTGGCGTCCGGAAGGGCCGTCCAGAGCTGCACGCCGTGGAGGCGGCGCTGACGAGGGAACCGTGCGAGCGTCCCCTCCTCGGAATGACAGATGCCGCGTCCGGCGGTCATCAGGTTGAGCTGACCGGGCCTGATCGCCTGGTCGGACCCGAGGGCGTCACGGTGGAGCACCTCACCCTCGAACAGCCACGTGACGGTCTGCAACCCGGTGTGCGGGTGGGGGGCGACATCCATTCCCCCCGTGAGCGAGATGTCGTCGGGACCGTAATGGTCGGCGAAGCAGAAGGCGCCGATGAAGGACCGCTGCCGGGAGGGCAGCGTGCGGCGGACCGTCATGGCGCGGGGCCCACCGAGCGGGACGTCCCGCGGTGGGATGAGCTCAACGTCGACGGCGGGCCCTGCGGCGCACACGTGCTCCCGCGGCCGGGCTTCGAGGTTCGTCATGGGATGAGCGTAAGGCCGCCCGCGCGTCGTGCGGGGATCGTGTCAGTGGCAGGGGTGACGATGGGGGCAGCCCGGGAGGGGCCCGACCGAGGAGGGAGTTGCCATGGCTGTCCTGACGCTGGAGATGGTGGAGGCCGAGGAGCTGCTGGACGAGCGCTGCGTGTGGTGCGAGGAGGTCGGTGCGCGCGCCCACACCAGGGACGGCTTCTGCGTCTGCTGTGGCGCGGCGGGGCACGAGCGTGTCTGAGGGGCGGCGGGAGTCTCGCGGGCATGCCCCGTAGGCTGGGAGCGTGACCGGCGAATTCGTCATCGCCCGCAATCCGGAGGACGGGTCCAGGTTGCCCTACCTCCTCCGTCTCCCGCTGGGCCGTGAGGGCGTGGTCCTGAAGGCCCGCGAGATGTGGCCGCGCACCAGCACGATCTACTGCCACCCTGCCGTTGAATGGCCCGCGGAGCCGGACATCGTCGAGTCCACGCCGGTGCGGTCCTGCGTCCGGCGGGGTGCCTCCATCGACCTCGTCCTCGACCGGGCCCGTGAGAACCGTTCGCAGTTCGTCTTCACCACCATCCGCGGTGGCCGCGAGGCGATCTTCTGGCAGACGGCGCGCACCGTCAGGCAGGCCCGCCCGGGTGTCTCCCTGCCCACGGCGAGAGCACAGGCGGTGCCGAACCTGGAGATCGTCGTCGACAGCCGCGAGCGCTACGCCTGGTCGTTCTCACACCAGCAGGCCACGACCACCCGCCGGGCGTTGCCAGCCGGGGACTACGCCGTCGAGGACGACGGCGTGATCGTGGCCGCCGTGGAGCGAAAGTCACTCCAGGACCTCGTCGCATCCCTGACGAGCGGAAAGATGCGCTACCTTCTCGCCGACCTCGCCCGACTCCCCCGCGCCGCCGTGGTGGTCGAGGACCGCTACTCGAAGGTGTTCGCCCTCGAGCACGCACGGCCCGCCGTCGTCGCCGACGCGATCGCCGAGTGCCACGCGCGCTTCCCGCACATCCCGATCGTGTTCTGCGAGACACGCGCCCTCGCCCAGGAGTGGACGTACCGCTTCCTGGCCGCCGCGCTCCGCGAGGCCGCTGATGACGCTGGCGCCCGAGACCGCGTGACCGAACTCGCCCGGGGCGGTGAGGTCACGGACGGGTGAGGTCCCCCGCGAGCCCGACGGTCAGGGCCGGCGGGTGAGCGAGGGTCTGCGCGATCACGCAGTACCGCTCGGTCAGCTCGACGAGCCTGCGGAGGGTGGCCTCATCCGCGTCGGTGTCGAGGGCGAAACGCAGATCCACGGAGGTGAGACCCACCGGCACCGCGCGATCGACGCCGAGTGTGCCGCGCGCATCCCAGGTCCCCGTGGCGCGAACGACAGCCGATCGCACGTCCACGCCCAGCGCCGTCGTCGGGTCCGCCCGGTAGGCGTCCTTCAGCGGCCGCTGCCGGGAGCGCAGTTCGGTGGCGTCCATGGTGTCCTCCGCCCGGTCAGCTGAGCTGGATCGTGGTGATGCAGGTCGGGTCGTCGGGGCCCGTGGCGATCGGGGCGGTCGCCGAGAGCCCCTCCCACTCCACCTCGATCGTCCCTTCGATGTCCCGCGGCAGCCAGAAGCCGACGAAGCCGTTGTCGTAGGTCGTCACCGTCCCGTCCGCGAGCACCTCGCCGTCCGCGGAGGTGATGCGCACGGTGAGGTCCTCGCCGACCAGCTCACCCTGGCAGCTCGCGAGGTTGTGGTAGAAGCACTCGTGGGTGTTCCGCACATAGGGCGCCACCGAGACGTAGAAGAGGTCCTCGGGGAGGGCGAGCTGGGTCTCGCCGTCCGGCGTCGCGAAGGTGACGACGTCGGTGCGGACCGAACCCGCGAGGCCCCGCTCGCGACAGAACGCCGAGTCTACGTTCTCGTGGAAGCTTCAACCAGAGTGCAGTCTCCCGGATCCCAGCAGGTCAAGCCCGAGATGCCGGGAGAGGAACCGTGCGGCGAGTTGCCCCCGGACGCTGTTGCCCGCCTCGTCCAGCGGGGGCGAGAACGTGCCCAGCCCGCCCTTGCCGGGCGAGACGGTGACGATCCCCCCGCCGATGCCGCTCTTGCCGGGCTGTCCGACCTCGTACACCCAGTCCCCCGTGGTCTCGTAGAGGCCGGCCGTAAGCATCACGGCGAGGACATGGTGGCAGAGGGCGGCGTCGACCACGTCCTCACCGGTGACCGGGTTGACACCGCCGGCGGCAAGGGTGGCGCTTATGGTGGCCAGATCGCGCGCGGTGACGAGCAGGCAGGACTGCCGGGTGTAGAGGTCGAGGGCGAGGTCCGGATCGCACCCCAGCCGGTGACGGGCGTGCAGGAGGTACACGAGGGCGCGGTTGACGTGGTTGGTCGCCGAGGCGCAGGCGTACACCTCGTCGTCGACGGCGAGAGGGCGGCCGGCGAAGGCGGAGAGCCCGCGGACGATGGCATCCCACTTCGCCTCACCCTCGCCGGGAACGTGGCTGGTGGCCGCGATGGCACCCGGGTTGACCATCGGGTTCGTCCGCCCGTCGGCGGACCGTTCCACAGCGGCGACGGCGTTGAACGGCAATCCCGTCGCATTGACCCCGAGGACGGCACGGGCTGTGTCGGGACCCACGGCCCGGAGCACGAGGGCGAACACGAAGGGCTTGGCGACGCTCATGATGGTGAATGGCACGTCGACGTCGCCGGCCGCGAACACGGCGCCACTCGTCCCCACGACGCAGACGCCGAACAGGGCGCTGTCCGCGCGGGCCAGGGCCGGGTAGACGGTGGAGGTGTCCCCTTTGGTGACGGGCGCGAAGCGGGCGTGGGCCTCGTCGACCAGCGACTGGACGGTCTCGCGGTCGGGCAGGCGTCCGGTGGAGATGTACCCGGCATTCCCGTGCCGCACCCGGGCCTCCTCGTGCCGTTGCGGTGCGCTCAGGCCGTCAACGCCTGCTTCCGGGCGAAGGCCGCGAGGATGATCTCGACCGCACCGTCGATGCCGAAGGTCGTCGTGTTGACGACCAGGTCGTACCGCGCGGTGGTCCGCGGGTCCCAGCCCCAGAGTTCGAGCGACATCTCGGCACGCGCCTCGTCCTCACGCCGCTGCCGCACACTCGCCTGCTCCACGGAGATCCCTGCCTCGGCCGCCGCACGGCGGATGCGATCCTCCACGGGCGCCTCCAGCTTGACGTGGAGGGCTTCGGGACGATCCGCGAGGATCACGGTGGCGTTCCGGCCGAGGATCACGCCACCGTCCTGCACCAGTGCCCTCACCGTCTCCACGTTCTGCCGGGCGAGGACAACGCTCGGGCTCTCGATGAGATCGATGCTGCCGATGTCGGAGAATGCCACGCTGCGGAAGAACTGGTTGATGTTGATGTGTCCGGTGCCCTTGGGGTCGGCGGCCTCGAGTTCCTCGGAGCTGACCCCCTGCCCGATCCACCGCACTCCCAGCGCTTCGGCCAGCCTGGGGCCGACCTGACTCGCGCCGGCACCGTAAGCCTCGAAAAGCGTGATGATGGGCTTCGCGGACTCGCCAGGATTCGTCACGGCAGGGATTCCCTTCTCGCAGACGTCATCGTCATCCCAACGATATGACGTCCCGCCCCTCCTGTGTTGCGTACCGCTCATGGCAACTCGATGCCAATTGGCCCTCGCCGTCGACCGGCGTCGACTAGCGTGAGTTGAGGCTGCCCGGGGCTTCAATGCGGATGTGCCCGGGAGGCGGCCCGAACCAGGAGGTGTCCTGCTCATGGCAACTGAAGGTGCGACTGTCCAGAAGACCACCCGGCACTGGATCGTCGTGGCCGGAGCTTTGCTCGTCATGGTCGCGGCGTCGGTGCCCCTCTCCGGGCTGTCCTTCTTCCACCCCTACATCTTCGCGGCCATGGCTGACGTGCCAAAGCCCACCATTTTGCTGTATTTCACCCTGCTAATGTTCTCCATCGTCGGTTCGATGATGTTCCTGGGCGGGCCGCTGCTCACCAGGCTGAACCCGAAGATCATGATGGTGATCGGTTCGGTGATTGTGGCTGGAGCGCTCGGGATCTTCTACATTGCCCGCACCCCCGCCATGCTCTACCTCGCGGGAATCGTGCTCGGGATCGGGTACGGCCTCAGCTATCAGCTCATTCCGATTGTGTGGGTCAACAACTGGTTCGTCGCCAGGAAGGGCCTGGTTGTCGGAATCGTCACCGGTGGCACCGGAATCGGTGGCATGGCATGGTCCTTCGTCGTGCCGGCACTCGGGGGCCTGCCCGGCGAGGGCGTGAACGGGAACCCCGATTCCTTCCGCACGGGCTACCTGGTCATGGCAGCCGTGGTCCTGCTCCTCACATTCTTCGCCGTCTTCTCGCTGATCGTGAACAAGCCGTCCGACGTCGGTCTCGCACCCTACGGCGCAGCCGAGGCCCGCGCCGCCGCCGCCACCGCGGCCCTGAGCGGCAAACCCATCCCCGGCTTCACCTTCCAGCAGGCCATCCGGAACATGTGGGTGTGGGTCATTTTCGCCATGTCCCTCCTTCTCGGCATCGTGCACGCCTCGGCCCAGATCATGGCCCCTTACCTCGTGCCGCGCATCACGGCAGCACCGCCGGACGGCCTCGGGCAGCCGCTGTCCTTCTTCTCCCTGCTCATGATGACCTGGACCCTCGGCCTGATCTTCCTCAAGCCGACGCTCGGGGTCCTGAACGACAAACTCGGCGTGCTCTGGGCCATGGTCATCACCCTGGGCCTCCAGGCCGTGTTCTTCGCGCTCTTCCTGCCGAACTACGCCTCCCTCGGCCTGTTCCTCCCGTTCGTGGGCATGATCTTCATGTCCGCGGGCATGTCGAACGGCACCGTCCAGCCACCGCTGCTCATCGCCGGCGCGGTGGGTCCCAAGTCGTTCGCGAAGATCTGGTCGGTCATCGGCACGGCGTACACGCTCGGCATGGCCGTCGGTGCGCCGATCTGGGGCACGTTCTACGACCCCGTCACCAACTCCTACACCACCGGCTTCTACCTCGCCCCCATCGCCATCGCCATCATCATTCTCGGCTCGGTGACCGCCATGAACGCCGGCAAACGGCAGCACATGAAGCTGTACGAGGCTGAGCTCGCCCAGTGGGAGGCCACCCGGCAGGAACCGGCAGGGATCACCGCCTGACGCCACCGAGGGGGATCGTCGTGTCACCACAGGAACTGGGACGCAGACTCGCCCAGCTCCGCGAGTCCCACGGTCTCACCGTGGAGCAGCTCGCCGAACGCTGCGAATGTGACGCCGCCACCATCGCGGGCATCGAGGCCGGCGAGCAGTCACCCTCCCTGGCACCGCTGCTCCGCCTCACGCGCGCCCTCGGGGTGCGGCTCGGCACGCTGCTCGATGACGACGACGCCGTCGTCGGGCCGGTCGTCACCCGGGCGGCCGAGGCGGGAGGGCCACCCCGCATGCAGTCGCTCGCGGCCGCCTCCGCCGCCAACACCCTCACCTACCACGTGCTGGCGCAGCCCAGGAGCTCGCGCCACATGGAGCCCTTCCTCATTGACGTGCTCCCGAGTGCACCGGAGCGGCACATCCGCTCCAGCCACAGGGGCGAGGAGTTCGTCTACGTCCTGTCCGGGTCGGTGGAGGTCGAGTACGGCGACGAGCTGCACGTGCTCTGGCCCGGGGACAGCATCTACTTCGATTCGATCGTGGCCCACGAGGTGCGCACCCACGGCGCCGTGCCCGCGCGCATCCTCGCGGTTGTCCACATCCCGGAGTAGCGCGCCAGCTCTCCTCCCCCACGCCCCACGCACCGGCTCCTCCGTCCCGAAAAGCACACACATGCGCACCTACGTCATCACCGGCGCCGCTTCCGGCATCGGCAAGGCCACCGCCGAGCTCCTGCAGGAGCGCGGCCACACCGTCATCGGCGTCGACCTCCGCGGCTCCGACGTCGACACGGACCTCTCGACCGCGGACGGGCGGGCGGCCATGGTGGACGCCGTCCGGCGGATGTCCGGCGGCACCATCGACGCAATCATCGCCTGCGCCGGGCTCGCCACCCCCACCGTGGCGACGGCGAAGGTCAACTACTACGGCGCCGTCGGGACGCTGGAGGGGTTGCGGCCGCTGCTGGCGGGCTCGGACGCACCGCGCGCGGTGGCCGTCGCCTCGATGGCCTCGCTGTATCCGCCGGATGACGAGCTGCTCCACCTGTTCCTGGACGGCGCCGAGGAGGACGCAGTCCAGCGGGCCGAGGTCCTCGCCAGCGCCGATCCCCAGACCGCGAGCCTCATCTACGGCACCACCAAGCGTGCCCTCGCCCTCTGGATCCGCCGGCACGCCGCCCGTGAGCAGTGGGCGCACGCCGGAATCCCGCTCAACGCGGTGGCCCCCGGCATCATCCGCACCCCCATGACCCAGGACATGATCGCCACCGAGGAGGCCACCAGGCAGCTTCTCCAGATGGTGCCGATGCCGCTGAACGGGGTCGCGGAGCCGATCGTGGTGGCGCGGCTGCTCGCGTGGCTGACCAGCGAGGAGAACACCCACCTGTGCGGCCAGGTGATCTTCGTGGACGGCGGTTCCGACGTCATCATCCGGGGGGACACTACCTGGTGAGGGTGCCCCGGCCTCTCCACCCGGGAATCGCGAGCAGGTCCTCCAGACTGCTGATCACCGCGTCGGGCAGGATGGTGCCCCCGGGCACTCCCGCGCCGCGCCGGTCCAGCCAGACCGCGGCCAGTCCCGCGGCCCGGGCGCCGGCGACGTCGCGCGCGAGGGAGTCCCCGACGTGCACCGCCTCCCCGGGCCGCGCCCCGAGACGCTCCACGGCAGTCGTGAACATCCGGGGGTCCGGCTTCCGGAACCCGAGATCCCCCGACACCACGACCACGTCGAACATCCCCTCGAGACCCGCGGCACGCAGCTCGGGTTCCAGGTACAGCCGCTGGGCGTCCGTCACGAGGCCGATGCGGCAGCGTTGACGCAGCGCACGCAGCGTCGGCAGCGCGTCCGCGAACGCCCCGAAGCGGCGGGTCGACGCCGCCCGCAGCGTCCGCCCCGCGAGGGCGGCGTGCTCGGGGCCGACGATCTCCCGGAGGATCCGGGCGACGTCGACCTCGGGGAACCGCTCGCCCGCGCGGTCGAGGTGCCCCCGCACCTCCGCCGTGTACCGCCGCCGCAGGACACCTCCGGCGATCCGGGGCCCGCCGGCCACCGCGACCGCATCCGCGACACGCTCCCACACCGCCGGATCCTCCTCGTCCGTGCGGATGTCGACGAGGGTGAGATAGCAGTCGAACAGCACCACCCGCACGTCCCCGAATCCCATGCGCCTCCCATCGGTGTGCCCTGCCAGTACCATGTCATGCCACCGCGCCGCGCGACCACCGCGGCCGGTCTGGAAGGAGCCCTCGTGAGCGCAACCCTGCACCGTCCGCGCGGCGTCCCCGGCTACACGCTGAACGACTGGTTCGACGTGCCGGCCGACAACACGACGGCACGCCATCTCGCCGACCACCTCTGGGACCGCCCGGAGGCTCCCGTCGCGTGGGAGGCGGCCCGCATGTCCGGCGTGATCTACCTGTTCCGCGAGAAGGCCAGCGGGTGGACCGTGCTCGTGAAGTACTACCGCAAGAAGGTCGAATCGCCCGAGGCGGCGGTGCGCTGGGCCGCCAACGAGGCCGAGCGCACCGCGCACGCCTGGGAGCTGCTGTCGCACGACCCGACACTCCGCCCCCCACGCATTCTGGGGCGCCACGAGGACGTCCTCTTCCTCGAGCATGTCGACGGGCTCACCCTCGAGGACGCCATCGCGGTCCGCCGCAACCGGCCGGGCCTCCTCCCCGGGATCATCGCCCGCACCGCGCGTCTCCTCGCCGGGCTGCACGCGCACGGCCAGGAGCCGGAAGCCCCGCGGACCGCCGGCGAGCTCACGGACGCCCGCCGGTTCGTCGGCCACCTCGCACGGGACGGCGTGCTCCAGGACGACGCCCTGGTCCGCGACGCGCTGTTGCGCCTCCTTGACGGCTGGGCAGCCGACCCCGCGATGTCGGACTACCCGCCCACCTGGCTGCACGGCGATGCCACCACCAGCAACGTCATCGTGGCCGGCGATTCCCTCGTGGCCATCGACTGGGAACGCATGCACGTCTCCGATCCCGCCGCAGAGCTCGGGCGGTTGCTCGCCGAGATCACCCACGCGGTCACGCGCTTCGGCGGCAGCGCGGCGGAGGCCCGGGACGTCGCAGCTCTGGCCACCTCCGCCTACCTCGCGGCCGTCCCCCGGGAGTGGGACGGTGCCGCCCTGCTGCGCCGCGCACGCGTCCACCAGGCCGGCAGCACCCTGCGCATCGCCCGCAACGGCTGGCTGAGCCGCGAGGAACGGGTCACGCTCGTCGCTCACGGGATGGCACTGCTGGTATGAGGGCACGCGCGTAGGCTCGATCCATGGGAACCCCGGATGACACGCTGCCCCACAGCCTGACCGAGCGGCATCTCCTCGACGGCCGGGTCGCCGTCGTCACCGGCGGGAGCAGGGGACTCGGCTTCGCCATCGCCCGCCTGCTCGCCTCCCGCGGGGCCACGGTGGTCATCGGCGCCCGCACCGGCGTGGACGACGCCGTCGCCCGGCTCACGGCCCACGGCCTGCGGGCCCACGGGCGTGCCTGCGACGTCGGGGTGTACGCCGACGTCGAGCGGCTCCGGGACGCCGCCCTCACCCACGGCGAACTCGACATCTGGGTGAACAACGCGGGAGCCGCCGGGCCCTACGGCCCTACGCACCTCGTGCCGCCGGAGACGTTCGAGCGGGTGGTGCGGACCAACATCCTCGGCACGTTCCACGGATGCCGCGCCGCGCTCCCGGGGATGATCGAACGCGGCGGCGGCCACGTCATCAACCTGTACGGACGCGGCGCGACCAGGCCGGTACCCCTCCAGAACGCCTACGCCTCCTCCAAGGCGTGGGTCCGCGTGTTCACCCGCACCCTGCAGGCAGAACTGAAGGGCACGCGTGTCCACGTGCACGGCTTCAACCCGGGGCTCGTGACCACGGACATGCTCGGCCACGTCACCGTGGTCCCGGGCTTCGAGGAGAAGGTCACGGCCCTTCCCGTGGTGGTGGGACTGTGGGGGCAGCCGCCCGACGTCGCCGCCCGGCCGGTCCTCGATCTCGTGCGGGGGGACGCGGCCGAGTACCGCGACCTCACGCCCCTGCGGGCGGTCAGGCGGGCGGCGTGCTCGGTCGCGAACGGCCGGCTGCGGAAGGACCGGCGGATGCCGCTGGAGGTTCTGGTGGAGGAGTGACGGCCACGTCACCGAACCCGGCGAGGCGCGCGAGCCCGTCCGTGAGGGGCCGGTCCTGGGCCACGGGGACGCCGTCGATCTCCAGGATGGGGCAGACGCCACGGACGGTGGAGACCAGCCACGCGCCGTCGGCGTCCCGCAGGTCAGCCGGGCGGAGGAGTTCCCGGCCGGCGGCGAGTCCGAGCGTGGCCGCCCCCTCGAGGATGACGGCGATCGTCACCGACTCGAGCACCCCGGTGGCCCCTGTCGGCACGGCGAGGAGCCGCCTGTCTCGTGCCACGAGCAGCCCGGAGGTGGGGCCCTCGAGGGCGTAGCCGTCCGTGGAGCAGAAGAGCACGTCGTCGGCGCCGCGGGCGGCCGCCTCGCGCTTGGCCGCCACGTTGACCCCGTAGGACAGGCTCTTCGCGCCCCCCAGCAGCCACGGCGCCGCCGCGAACGTGTCCGAGGCGTACCCGCGGCTCAGCGTCACCACCCGCAGGCCGGCGCGGGCGCGGGCGAGCGTGGCGCCGTCGACGGCGGTGAGCAGCAGCAGCCCCGTCGGCTGGCCCGGCCGATGCTCGGGTCCGCGGGTGAGGACCAGCTTCAGGGCGGCCTCCCCCGGCTCCGTCCAGGCCGCGGTGGCCGCGGCCACGAGGCCGCGCCACGCCTGGAGGTCCGGGGCCGGGAGACTCAGCGCCGCCGCGGAGTGTGCGAAGCGGGCCAGGTGCCGGTCGAGATGGTCCACCCGGGTCCCGGCAGCATCGCGCACCACACGGCAGGTGTCGAAGCAACCGTCCCCGCGGGTGAGACCGGCGTCGTCGGCGAGGAGGACGGGTGTGTCGGGGTCGACGACGCCACGCCCCAGCACCGCCACCAGCTGTCGGGTCACGCCGCCCAGCCTAGGCAGGGGGCGACGGAGTGCGCGGTGTTTCGGGGCTGGCGGCGCGAGCGAGGGTCACGGACAGGGCACCGTCGGCGGTGCGGAGCTCGAGCCGGTCGCCCTCGAGGCGGAGGGTGACGGCTGCCTCGAGCGCCCGGAGATACTGCGCCTCCTGCTCCATGACACCCTCGGGCTCCCCGCAGAACCGCCGGGTGGTGGCGACGGGTCCGATCGTGATCCCGTTGCCGTCCGCCTGCCACGTGGCGTGGTAGCGATTGCAGCCCGCGCTGCCGCTGAGCGTGCCCGAGGCGAACTCCGCCGTGATCTCCGTGTCGCGCAGCGGACTGACCACCGCCTGCCGTCCGTTGTTGTAGGCGGTCACCACCCAGGCGGTGCCGGTCAGGTCGCGGTTCTGGGCGGTGAAGGTGGCCCGTGCGGCGCCAGAGGCGTCCACGAGAACGAGCGTCCCGCCGTCGCGGACCTCGTAGCCGGTGGCCTCGTGCAGGGCGGCGGCGAAGGCCCCTGCCTGCCGCATGACCGGTTCCGTGCACGCCATCAGGGTGGTGGCCATGCCCGGCGCGAGCCTGAAGCCGTGGCCGTTCACGGTGACCGCGCCGCGATACCGGTTGCAGCCGTCCGTGCCCGTCACGGTCCCGCCTTCCACGGTGAGGGTGACGTCCACCCCGGGCAGGGCGGGTTCGCCGTCGAGAGCCGTGAGGATCCAGGTGGTGCCGTCCAGGGGGGATGTCATCGCGCGGCCGTCCCTTCCGTTGGGGGGTAGTCCGAGTATGCAGCGGGAATCGCCGCGCCGCCCGTCGGCGTCGCCGCGGCGGGCGCTCAGCGGGCGCGGACGTACAGGGCCCGCTTGCCCGAGCCGGGCAGGGCGCGCTCCTTCAACTGGAACGCCTGCTCGGAACGCACGAGGTCGCTGAGCTTCTTGTAGCCGTACAAGCGGGAGTCGAAGTCGGGCTGCAGCTTGTTGAGATAGCTGCCGAACGCCGAGAGCGTGGCCCAGCCGGTCTCGTCGCTGGCATTCTCGAGCGCCTCGAGCATGAACTCGAGGGGCACCGGTTGCACCTGGCCGGCCGGCGGGCCGGGGTCCGGCGTCGACGGCGGACGGGCTTCCACCGTGCCACCCGGGCCCTCCTCCGCGCCGGCGCCCGCGGGGCGCAGGAGTTCCGTGAATACGAACTTGTGGCACGCGTTCCGGAACGCCTCCGGCGTCTTGCGCTCCCCGAATCCCAGCACCGTGAGTCCCTCCTCCCGGATGCGCAGGGCCAGGCCGGTGAAGTCGCTGTCGCTGGAGACGAGACAGAACCCGTCGAACCTGCGGGTGTAGAGCAGGTCCATGGCGTCGATGATGAGCATGCTGTCGGTGGCGTTCTTGCCGGTGGTGTAGGCGAACTGCTGCACCGGCTTGATCGCGTAGCGGTTCAGCACCTTCTTCCACTGGGCGCTGTTCGGCGAGGTGAAATCCCCGTAGATGCGCCGGACCGTGGCCTCGCCGTAGGTGGCGACCTCGGTCAGCAGGCCGTCGATGTTCGCCGCCTGGGCGTTGTCGGCATCGATGAGGACGGCGTACTTGGGCAGTGCGTCGTCGCCGGCGAGAGGTTCCCGCTGCCCGTCCATGTCACCCCCTGTGCCGGTCCGCTGTCAGTGTTGGTCCGCCCGCCATGCCGCGATGGCGGCATGCATCTGATGCTTCCGCTCCGGCGAGGCGAAGGCGCCGTCGACGGAGTTGCGGGCCAGGGTGGCGAGGGCGTCCGCGTCGAGAGAGAAGGCGTCACGGACGGCGGCGAAGTTGTCGTCGATGTAGCCGCCGAAGTAGGCGGGGTCATCCGAGTTCACGCACACGTTGAGACCCGCGGCCAGCATGCGGGGCAGCGGGTGCTCGGCCAGGGACGGGACCGCGTGCAGCCGCACATTGGACAGTGGGCAGACCGTGAGTGGCACCCGCTCACGGGCAAGACGCTCGACCAGGGCCGGGTCCTCGACCGACCGGATCCCGTGATCGATGCGCTCGGCGCCGAGGAGGTCGAGGCTGTCCCGCACGAACGCAGCCGGCCCCTCCTCCCCGGCGTGCGCGATGCGGTGCAACCCGAGTGCCGCGGCGCGGGCGAACAGGTCCACGAACAACGCCGGCGGGTGCCCCACCTCGGCCGAGTCCAGGCCGATCCCGGTGATCTGGGCCCCGAGAGCGAGCAGTTCCGTCAGGACCGCATCCGCTTCCCCGGCGGGACGATCGCGGAGGAAGGCGGCGAACAGGTCGGTGGACATGCCGTGGTCCGTCTCGGCGCGTGCGAGGGCGGCAGCGATGCCCTCCACCACCGCGCCCAGCGGGACGCCCCGGATCACGTGGGCCTGGGGGTCGAACATGATCTCCGCGTGCAGGACGCCTGCCTCGGCGGCCCGACGCAGGTAGGCCCGGGTCAGTGCCTCGAAATCGGCGGCGGTGCGCAGCACGGCCATGTTCTCGTAGTAGAGGTTCAGGAAGGACTGCAGGTCGGTGAAGGCATACCGGCGCCGCAGCCCCGCCTCGTCCGGCGTCGGAAGGCTGATGCCGTGACGGTCCGCCAGTTCGAGCACCATGGGGACCTCGAGCGTCCCCTCGATGTGGAGATGGAGTTCAGCGCACGGGGGTGTGGACCCGGTGCGGTCGGTCGGGGTGGGCATCGGCATGAAGCCCATGATGCCGCGCCCGCCCAAAACCGGTGGCGGGAACCGCTGGTCGCGGTGGACGCTTGCACGGAGTGGCTCACACAGGGAAGGGGTTGGCCATGGCCCTCGCCGTCTGCCTGCTCTTCGACCGGCAGGGCGACCGCACCATCCGCGAGCTGTGGGGTCGCCTCGAAGCGGCGGGCGTCCCCACGCTGCTCTCCCTCACCCACGGCAACCATCGCGCGCACCTGTCCTACGCCGTCGCGCTGCGCTGGGACGTGGCGCGGGTGGCGGAGGCCGTCGCGGCGCTGCCCGACGGCGGACCGTGCGACCTCACCATCCACGGAACGCTCCTCTTTCCGCGGGGCCGGGCTGCCCTCGCCGCCTCGGTGACGGCCGGGGTGGCAGCGCGCCAGGAGGCGGTGGCGCGGGCCGTCGCCGGCACCGGGGCCCTGCTCCACCATCATTACGAGCCGGGCCAGTGGGTGCCGCACATCTCGGCCGGCACGCGGGTCCGGCGGACGCAGCTGGCGACCGTCGCGCGACTCATCCACGACGTGCTGCCGCTGACCATCCGGGTGGGTTCCGCGGCGCTGATCGACAGCGGCACAGGGATGATATGGCCCGTGGACCACATCCCGTGAGCGGGTGGCCGCGGCCAGAACCGCCCGGGATCAGGTCTTCTGCGTGAACCACAGCGCGCGGTAGGGATCGATCGACAGCGTCCAGGGCATGAGGGAGTACTCGTACCCGGTGAGACGTTCGTCGGCCACCACCCCGAGGTGGCCCCGCAGCAGGTCGCAGCTCAGCTCCACCGTGCTCTCGGAGAAGTTGTAGACCTGGACCATGGCACCCATGGGGTGATCCCGTTTCAGGATCAGCAGGCGGGAGTCGGGGCTGGGGACCACGCGGCTCTCCACCGCCGCGTGCAGGTGCGGTGTGCTGGCCCGCACGGCGATGAGGTGCTGGAAGTCGGCGTACAGCCGCGCCGCTGCGGCGTCCCGCCACTGCGCGGCGCCGACGGCGTCGTCGGCATCGGGGAGGTAGGCGACCTCACCGGACTCCCACGCCGCCGCCGCGCGCGCCGCGGTCTCCCAATCCATGGGTGGCCGGTGGGGGGCGTCGCCGCCGGCCGCGGGGTCGTTCCGGATTCCGATCTCGTCACCCATGGACAGGAACGGGAGCCCGCCGAAGCCCAGCGCCACGGTGTGGAGGAGCAGGATCCGCCTGATGGCATCGTCCACCCCGAACGGGTCGCGCTCCTCCAGGGCCACCTCCAGGCCCGCGAGGCTCGCGCAGGTGCCAGCCACCCCGGGACTGCGCGGGTCCGACGGGAACTGCGGCACCACGCCGCGCGCGAAGGAACCGGGGAAGTCACCCGAGTAGAACGCCGCGAGGAACGAGCGGTGTGCGTGCCCGTCGATGGAGGCCCGGCGGGCGTGGTCATCGCTGATGGTCCACTGGAGGGGATCCCGGGAGCGAACGAAGGTGAGCCAGGTCGAGGCCCCCGGCTTCTGGGGCTCGGCCGCGAGGGCGATTTCCGACAGCCGGACGTCGCGACTTGCCAGACCGCTCCACACCTGCGCTGCGAGGCTCTCGTGCGGGACCATGTCGGACACCTGGCCGTGGAGGGCACGGGTGCCGAAGTACTGGACGGCGTTCGCGACATCCGTCACCGGCTCGGCCGTGCACCTCCGGCTGCCCCACGCAGGTGGTCCCCATCGCCTTCCACGCCCGGTCGAGACCACGGAGGCGGAACACCTCCACCCCGAGGTTGGCCAGCTCGAGCACGACGTCCAGGAACTCGCAGAAGACGTCAGGGTTCGCCCAGTTGAGATCCCAGAGCGCGGCGGAGCTGGTCCAGACCCATGCGCCAGTGGGCTCGTCCCAGGTGAAGTTGCCGTGGCCGTCCGCGCGGGCCGGCACCGCCGTCCGGTCCCAGGCATCCGGCTCCACCCGATCCGGGTAGAGGAAGAAGAACGACCGGAACGCCGGATCCGCATCGCGGGCGCGTCGCACCCAGCCATGGTCCTCGCTGACGGCGCTGACGGGCAGATCGATCGCGAGGCTGATCCCGCGAGCCCGCAGTTCCCCGGCCAAGCGCGCGAGGTCGGCGACCGAGCCGACCTCGGGCCGCACGTCCCACCCGGCAGCCAGCCCGGGCCGATCCCCCGCCGTGCCGAGGATGCTCCCGGCATCGAGGACGGTGATGCCCATCCATGCCAGGTAGTCCAGATGGTCGATCACCCCGGCGATCGTCCCGGCGAACCGATCGACATCGACCGCATACCCGATCATCTCGGGACGTTGCAGCCAGTCCGGGCTCAGGAGCCGCGCCTCGTCGAGCATCCTCAGGTCCCGCGGCCGACGCTGGAATCCGGACGCCACACGGCCGAGCACACGCTCCACGACCGCGTCGGTCTCATGGATCGCCTGCAGGCTCTCGACCAGACCGGGACCGTAGCGCGCCCTGCGCAGCCGGAAGGTGTCCTCGGGTCGGCCAAGGTCCCGCAGCGTCACAGCGCTGAAGGGATCGGCCATGGCGCACAGCCTAGGGGCAGTTGGGGTGCGAAATGGCTGCTCTCGGCCCGTGTTTGCACTCCTGCACCACCCGCTGCGGTCGCGCGGACACCGAGCCGCGCGCCGCGATCCCCACAAGCACCCTCAGCAGCGCGACAGCGACGACGGCATGAAGGGCGGCGAGGACCATGCCCGCGCCCGCCTCGTAGCGGACCTCGGGCGACAGACCGGATGTGCTGATCACGAGGCCCACGGCCACCTCTCCGGCGAGCAGCGTCAGGGCCGCCGATCCCCGCCGGCGGAGGGCGTCGCCGCGCCGCCTGGCGAGGACCGCCGTCGCGACCACCAGCGCGCCTGCGATGGCCGCAAGCGCCAGACGTGCCGCCTGCGCGGGCGCCTGGCCATCGCCGTCGAGGATCGCCAGGCTGGGCCATCCCAGGCAGCGCGTGAGTGAGGCCGGCCCTGCGACCACGATGCCGCTG
>JALHDK010000215.1 GCA_022838965.1 Actinomycetales bacterium
CTGGTGCTGTTCTGGGTCGGTCTGCTGCTCGGGGCCTCCACGTTCGTCCCCGGTGCGCTGCGCAAGCTCGCCACGGGCAAGCTCGGCATCGCGCTCCTCATGACGATGAGCGCCACCGGCGCGGTCATCCTCGGCCACATGGAGGAGGCCGCGGCCCTGGCCTTCCTCTACTCCATCGCCGAGGCCTTGGAGGACCGGGCGATGGACCGGGCGCGTGCCGGGCTGCGCGCGCTGCTCAAGCTCGTGCCCCAGAGCGCCACCGTCCTCACCGACGGCCATAGCGCGAGCGTCCCGGCCCGTGACCTGGCCGCGGGGCAGGTCATGCTGATCAGGCCCGGTGAGCGCATCGCCACCGACGGCATCGTCCGCAGCGGGCACAGCAGCGTGGACACCTCGGCGATCACCGGTGAGTCCATCCCCGTCGAGGTCGGCCCCGGTGATGAGGTGTCTGCCGGGGCGATCAACGCCGCCGGAGCCCTGCAGGTCGAGGCGACCGCGCCCGGCACCGACAACTCCCTGACCACGATCGTGAGCCTGGTCGAACGCGCCCAGGCCGAGAAGGGGCAACGCGCCCGGCTGGCCGACCGCATCGCCCGTCCGCTCGTGCCCGGCGTCCTGGTCCTGGCCGTGCTGGTCGCGCTCATCGGCTCACTCGCCGGTGACCCGCAGACCTGGATCACCCGCGCCCTGGTGGTGCTCGTGGCCGCCTCCCCGTGTGCGCTGGCGATCGCGGTGCCGGCACGTCGCCTTCGACAAGACCGGGACCCTGACCCGCAACCAGCCCACCGTCACCGCCGTCGTCCCCGCCGCCGACGTCACCGAGCAACAGGTCCTGGCCTGGGCCGCCGCGCTCGAGCAGCACAGCACCCACCCCCTCGCCACCGCCATCACCCACGCCGCCCCCACAATCCCCGCCGCCCAGGGCACCACCGAGGAAGCCGGCCACGGAATCCACGGCACCGTCGACGGCGCCGTAGTGCTGGTCGGCAGCCCCCGCTGGGTCGACCCCGGCGACCTCACCTACCGGGTCCGTGACCTGGAGGCCCAGGGGATGACGGTCGTCGTCGTCCACCGCGACGGCGCGGTCGCCGGGGCGATCGGGGTGCGTGACGAGCTCCGTCCCGAGGTCCCCGAGGTCATCACGACCCTGGCGGGCCAGGGCATCGACGTCACGATGCTGACCGGAGACAACGAGCGCACCGCCCGCGCCCTCGCGGCCCAGGCCGGCATCAGCGACGTGCGCGCCGAGCTGCGCCCCGAAGGCAAGTCCGCCGCCGTGGGCGAGCTCAGCGTGCGCCGGCCCACCGCGATGATCGGTCGGCCGACGTCGGGATCGCGATGGGAGCCACCGGCTCCGACGCCGCGATCGAGTCCGCCGACATCGCCTTCACCGGCCAGGACCTGCGCCTGCTGCCCCAGGCCATCGCCCACGCCCGACGCGGACGGCGCATCGTCAACCAGAACATCGTCCTGTCACTGCTCATCATCGCCGCGCTGCCACCCCTGGCCATCACCGGCGTCCTGGGCCTGGCCGCCGTCGTACTCATCCACGAAGTCGCCGAGGTCCTGGTCATCCTCAACGGCCTGCGCCGGTTGCACCCATCGCACCGGTTTCCCGAGGGCCGGGTTCAGGGCGCCTCGCATGGCGCGTCAGCCGTTGGATCAGTTCCGCGGAACCGGCTCCGAGGCGACTAGTCGCGGAATGGCCTTGACGTAGATCACCATGCCGAGGAGTTCGACCATGGTCTGGGTGACGACGACGAGCGGAACCAGGCTGAGGGGCGCGGGCAGGGCAAGCGCTAGTGGGAGTAACCACCAGCGAGTTTCGAGTGGCGCCGCTGAAGATCACTGCCCTGGTGCTTCCTGGGTCGAGCCGTGCGACTCGTGCGCATGCCATGCCGAGTGGAACCATCACCACCAAGAAGGCTACGTAGAGGGGGATGACGGCCAGCAGTGCGGTGATCTCTTGTCCGACTCCGTAGATCTGTGACGCGATCACCACAGACAGTGTCGCCATCATCAACGGGACCATCATCGCCTGCATGGCGGTCATTACGGTCGCGTCGGCTGTCCGTTTCCGCGACCACCACTGGGTCACGGCTGCCAGGGCGAGAGGGATGATGATGAGCCCGATGAGCGCTTCGAGGAACGGGCCTGGTTCGATGCCCGAGACGAGCTCCGGCCCGACGAAGAGGAGCAGGTAGAGCGGCAGTAGCAGCATCTGGGCCACCATGAGGAGCGGCGCGGCAGCCAGCAGACGCTCACTGGAGCCGCCGGCGAGTCCGGCGAAGACGATCACGTAGTCAATGCACGGGGTCAGCAGCACCAGCAGCACGCCCACCAGTAGGACCGGGCTGTCGGCCACGAACCGCGACAGGGCAAAGACCACGGCAGGAACGATGACGAAGTTCAGGACCAGGATCGTGGCCATGAAGCGCGCATCGCGCACGGCCTGACCGATCGCCGAGAACGGGATCCCCAGGAACGTGGCGAACAGCAACAGCCCGAGCACCGGAGTAATGGCGTGCTCAAGGGGTCCGGCGGCAGCGGGCAGCGACCAGCCCAGGAGCGCTCCACCAGCATGGCCAGCAAATACAGCCCGATCTGGTGGCGCTCCATCGCTTGGACCAAGGAGGGCAGCGGCACAGCGCCAGTGTCGCGGGTCACAGGTAGCGGCAGACGTCCTCGGGGGAGCATGTGGCCGGGTCGCCGGCGGCGGCGTCCTCGCGCAGGGCGACGATCGTGGCGCGTAGCTGCGCGAGCTCGGCGAGCTGTCGGTCGATCACCTCAAGGCGGGTGTCGAGCAGGTCGGTGACGTGCTGGCAGGGTGCCTGCCCCCGGTCGCGGATGTCCAGCACCTGGCCAATCTGGGCCAGGGTCAGCCCGGCGGCTTGCCCCCGGCGGATGAAGTCCAGCCGGTCGAGCACCTCGGCGCCGTAGTCCCGGTAGCCCGCCGGGGTGCGGTCCGCGGCGGGTAGCAGCCCGACCTCCTCGTAGTACCGCAGGGTCTTGCTCGTCGTGCCCGACGCCCGAGCCACCTCACCGATCCGCATGCCACTCATTCTCCCCCTTGACCTTCCAGTGCACTGGAAGGTCGATCCTGAGGGCGATGAAGGAGGAGTTCATGACGGCAACGGCTAACAGCAGGTCGTATGACCTGGCAATGATCGGGTCCGGTGGGGCGGCGTTCGCGGCCGCGATCCGCGCCACCAACCTCGGCAGACGGGTGGTGATGATCGAGCGTGGCACCGTCGGCGGTACCTGCGTGAACACCGGGTGCGTGCCCTCCAAGGCCTTGCTCGCGACCGCCGAGGCCCGCCACGTCACACTCGACGCCTCCCGGTTCCCCGGCCTGCCGCTCCCCGAAGTCCGGCCGGTCGACATGCCCGCCTTGATCGCCGGCAAGGATCGGCTCGTCGGGTCACTGCGTGGCGAGAAGTACCTGGACCTGGCCACCGAGTACGGATGGGATCTCCACCCCGGGGACGCCACGTTCGTCGGCACACCCAGCGAGCCGGCACTGCGCGTCACCGGCCCTGACGGCACGGTGGAGACGGTCCGGGCCGCGCACTACCTCATCGCCACCGGCTCCAGGCCCTGGGCGCCGCCGGTCCCCGGCCTGCAGGAGGCCGGTTACCTGACCTCGACCACCGCGATGGAACTGGACCACGTCCCGGAGTCGCTGCTGGTCATCGGCGGCGGCTACGTCGCGATGGAGCAGGCCCAGCTCTTCGCTCGGCTCGGCGTCCGGGTCACCATGCTGGTCCGCTCACGGCTGGCGTCCCAGGAAGAACCCGAGGCGTCCACCGCCCTGGATGAGATCTTCACGGACGAAGGCATCCAGATCATCCGCGGCGCGGTGCCCAGCGCGGTCCGCCGCGACCCGGCCACCGGCGAGGTCACGGTCACTGCCACCACCACTGACGGCTCACAGGAACTCCGGGCGGCCGAGGTACTCGTCGCCACCGGGCGCCGCCCGGTCACCGCCACGCTCGGTCTCGACACCGTCGACGTGCGCACCGGCGACCACGGCGAGGTGGTCGTCGACAGCCATCTGCGCAGCACCAACCCGCGCGTCTGGGCTGCCGGTGACGTCACCGCCCACCGTCAGTTCGTGTACGTCGCCGCGGCCCACGGCGCCCTCGTCGCCGACAACGCCCTCACCGGCGCCGGCCTCGAGGTCGACTACCGCCACCTGCCCCGGGTCGTGTTCACCAGCCCCGCCCTGGCCGCCGTCGGGATGACCGAACGGCAGGCCTCCGCTGCCGGGATCCGCTACGACAGCCGTGTCCTGTCACTCGCGCACGTCCCACGCGCGATCGTCAACCGCGACACCCGCGGGTTCATCAAGATGGTCACCGACGCCGACACCGGCCGCATCATCGGCATTACCGCCCTGGCCCAGGACGCCGGCGACCTCGCCGCCGCCGGGGTCTACATGCTCGAGGCCGGCATGACCACCAGCCAGGTCGCCAACCTCTGGAGCCCCTACCTGACCATGGCCGAAGGCCTCAAGCTCACCGC
>JALHDK010000012.1 GCA_022838965.1 Actinomycetales bacterium
GATGACCTCCGCGAACTCGCGCAGACCATGACGGAGCGGCGCATCCGCCACCTTCCGGTCGTGGTCGAGGGCCGTCTCGCCGGGATCGTGTCGATCGGGGATGTCGTGAAGAACCGGCTCGACGAACTGGAGGCCGAACGGGACCATCTGGCCGGCTACGTCCACGGGTGAGCCCCGTCCATGTCGTCTGCTGCGGGCTCGCCACCCTCGACCTGATCTACGAGGTCGAGGCCCCACCGGGCCGGGACACGAAGGTGGTGGCGGACGGTGTGCGCGTCGACGCCGGTGGCCCGGCGCTCAATGCCGCCCGCACCGTGGCGGCCCTCGGCGGCCGGGTCACCCTCGTGACCGCGCTGGGCACCGGACCTATGGCGGAACTGATCCGCGCCCACCTGGCGGGCATCGCCGTCGTCGACGTCGCCCCGCCGTCCCACACACCGCCCGTCTCCACGGTGATGCTGGACCGCACCGGCGGACGGTCGATCGTGTCCACCAATGCGCGGGCCCTCCGCAACCCCCTCGCGGTGGATCTGCCCCCTGCCGCGAGCCTGCTCGTGGATGGTCATCTCATGACGACCGGCATCGGGCTGGCGACCGCTGCCCGCCAGCGGGGAATCCCCGTGATCCTCGACGGCGGGTCATGGAAGGAGGGCACGCAGGACCTGCTCCCCCTGGTCACCGTCGCCGCCCTCTCGGCTGACTTCCGCCTGCCGGACGGCGCTGACGCGCTGGCGGGATCACTCGATCGGGGCGCCGCGGCGGCGGTGCGGACCAACGGGCCCGCGCCGGTAGAGGTGTGGACGGCCGATGGTGACCGGTACCAGGTGCCGGTGCCCGCCGTCCCGGTGGTCGACACGCTCGGGGCGGGCGACGTCTTTCACGGCGCGCTCTCGTTCGCCCTCGGAGCCGGGTCGAGCCTCGCGGACGCCGTGGCGGTCGCGATCGGCCTCGCATCCGGGTCGGTCCGGCATCCGGGCGCTCTCGGCTGGGCGTCAGAGTCCTGACCGCTGGGCACGCGCGGAGGCGTAGAGGCACACGGCGGCCGCGGCCGCGACATTGAGTGACTCCGCCCGTCCGTGGATGGGCACGGCGAGCAGGTCGTCGCACGCGGCCTTCTCCGTCTCGGACAGACCCTGCGCCTCGTGACCGAACACCCACGCGGTCGGGGAGCGCAGCGCAGCGGCGCTGAAGACATCGGCACCGCGTGCGTCGGCGCCGATGAGGCGCAGGCCGGCGTCGCGGGCGGCGGCGGCGGCAGCGGCGAAGGACACCCCCGTCACCACAGGCAGGTGGAACAGCGACCCCGCCGACGCGCGGACCACCTTGGGATTGGTGACCTCCACGCTTCCCGCGCACACCACGACCGCGTCCGCTCCGGCGGCGTCCGCCACGCGCAGCAGGGTGCCCGCGTTGCCCGGGTCGGAGACGCGTGGCAGCAGCACGACCAGGCGTGCACCATCCAGCACCTCGAGGGTCGTGACGGGCGGGAGTTCCGCGACGGCGAGCACCCCCTGCGCGTCGGCGCTCATGGCGTCCGCCACCTCGGGCGTGACCTCGTGCACGTGCAGGCCGGCACTGCGCGCCCGGTTCAACGGCCCCGCATCGCGGGACGCGGCGGCCGCAGTGACGTAGACGTCACGAACGAGGCCGGGCGCACAGAGCAGGAGTTCCCGGACGGCCTGGGGCCCCTCCACCAGGAACTGACGGTGGCGGTGGCGCGCCGAACGCCTGGACAATCCGGCGACGTGCCGCACCCGGGCGGAGCGGGGGTTCGTCAGAACGTCCAGGCGTTCGGGCATGGGGTCAGGCGGCAGGGGCGTTGAGGTCCTCAGGCAGGGCCGCGCGGGCCGCCTCGACGAGGGCCGTGAAGGCCGTCGGATCGTTGACGGCGAGGTCGGCAAGCATGCGCCGGTCGACCTCGATCCCGGCCAGCTTCAGGCCCTGGATGAACCGGTTGTAGGTCATGCCCTGCGCGCGCACCGCCGCGTTGATGCGCTGGATCCACAGCTTGCGGAACTCGCCCTTGCGGTCCTTGCGGTCGCGGTACGAGTACACCAGCGAGTGGGTGACCTGTTCCTTCGCCTTGCGGTAGAGGCGGGAGCGCTGCCCGCGGTACCCGGAGGCCCGCTCGAGGGTGGTCCGGCGCTTCTTGTGGGCGTTGACCGCCCGCTTCACGCGTGCCATGTGTCTCTCCTTGTGGTCCTAGCGGCCGAGCAGCCGGTTGATCTTCCTGAGGTCGCCGCCCGTGAGCTCCTTGTCCAGGGCGAGCCGGCGGGTGCGCCGGGACGACTTGTGCTCGAGGAGGTGGCGGCGGTTCCGCTGCTCGTGCATGAGCTTGCCGCTGCCCGTCACCTTGAAGCGCTTCTTGGCGCCCGAGTGGGTCTTGTTCTTAGGCATGTCATTCCTTTCCTGAGCCAGCGGCGGGTTCGGCCGCTGCGTCGGCACCTTCGCGCCGGCGGCGCTGCTCGCTCTTCGCCTGGGTCTTCTTCCGCAGTGGGCTGACGACCATGGTCATGTTGCGGCCGTCGAGACGGGGCTGCGACTCGACAACTCCGTACTCCGCCACCTCGGCGGCGAGACGCTCCAGCAGGCGGATCCCCATCTCCGGCCGCGACTGCTCGCGGCCGCGGAACATGATCATCACCTTGACCTTGTCGCCACCCTCGAGGAAGCGGATGACATGGCCCTTCTTGGTGTCGAAGTCATGCCTGTCGATCTTCAGCCGGAAGCGGATCTCCTTGAGCTGGGTGCTCGCCTGGTTCCGCCGGGCGTCGCGTGCCTTCATGGCCGATTCGTACTTGAACTTGCCGTAGTCCATGAGCTTGCACACCGGGGGGCGGGCGTCGGGGGCCACCTCGACCAGGTCGAGGTCCGCCTCGGCGGCCAGCCGGAGTGCATCCTCCAGCCGGACGACGCCCACCTGCTCGCCCGAAGGTCCCACCAGGCGGACCTCGGGGACACGGATCCGTTCATTGATGCGGGGTTCGCTGATTGGCCGTACTCCTCACTTGTGGGGGGTCCGCACACGAAAAGCCTCCGTGCGCGGGTGCTCACGGAGGCTCCGGGCCACTTGGCCGTGGCGTGGGCGCACTGCACCCACTGACCGTGACCCGGCCCCTGTCGCCATCCGGCAGTCGGGACCCAGGTGGGAACGTGTTCCGCTTCGCACAGGTCAACCGCATTGCTGCGGCAGACGTGGTCAACCCGAGTTTACCAGATGCTCCGGTCAGGCAATCGGGGTCGGGTAGAACTCCAGCGAGTCGACGCGCGCGCGCACGAGCTCGTCCCGCGCCACGGCGGCACTGGCGCGCCGCATCGCCTCGTCGAGCCGTTCCCTCTCGACGCCGCGTCGAACGGCGACGACGACGCGCACCTCGGTGGTGCGGCCGGGCTCCACCCGGACACCCACGAGGTCGCTGATCCCCGCCAGGGCGCGTGCGACGGCCTGGACCACGGCGTCGTCGGCCCACGCCGGCACCCATTCCCCGCCTGCGGCCAGCGCCGTCACGGCCGGGCGCGGGACGAGAACCGGTTCGTCACCCGGGTCGAGGAGCAGCAGGCCATCGGCCACCTCGAGCGCGGATCGTGCGGCCTCCGCACCCGGCACGGGGAGAGGCCGCGCGGTGGGGTCCCACGCCGTCAGTGCGGCGACCGAGGTGAAGGCGGGCAGGGCCGCCCGGCCGTCGGGCACCTCCACCGTCGCCGTGGTGGGCTGGTCGCAGCCCTCCGCGGGCGCACCGGCGCGCGCGTGCGCGCGGATGGGGAGCAGCACCCGGCCGTCGCGGAGGGCCCGCACGACGGCGGGGGTGCGGTGCGGCGGCTCGACGGCCTTCGCGGCCACGAACGCCGCCGGCCGGGAGCCGTCGTCGCCGGCGAAGGGGTTGGGTGCCAGCAGCCGCGCGGCGGCGTCCGGGCCGGCGGATGTGTCAGCCACGCGCCACCTCGAGGGCCTCCTCGAGGGTGAAACTGCCGGCGTAGAGCGCCTTTCCGACAATGGCGCCCTCGATCCCGATGGCGGTGAGCCGTGCGAGCGCACGAATGTCATCGAGCGTCGAGATGCCTCCGGACGCCACCACGGGCGCGCTGGTCCGCGCGCAGACCGCCTGCAGGAGATCGAGGTTCGGGCCACGGAGTGTCCCGTCCTTGGTGACGTCCGTGACGACGTAGCGGGCACAGCCGTCCTCGTCGAGCCGGGCGAGGACCTCCCAGAGGTCGCCGCCGTCCCGGGTCCAGCCCCGGGCGGCCAGCGTCGTTCCCCGGACATCGAGCCCCACCGCCACCCGGTCCCCGAATTCCCCGATCACGCGGGCCGTCCACTCGGGGTCCTCGAGAGCGGCCGTCCCGAGGTTCACCCGGGCGGCGCCGGAGTCGAGCGCACGGTGGAGGGACTCGTCGTCCCGGATCCCTCCGGAGAGTTCCACCCGCACGTCGACGGTCCGGACGATGTCGGCCAGGAGGTCGGCGTTCGAGCCCCGGGAGAACGCTGCGTCCAGGTCGACGAGGTGGATCCACTCGGCACCGGCCCGCGCCCAGGCAAGGGCAGCGTCGAGCGGGTCGCCGTACGAGGTCTCGGTTCCGGCCTCGCCGCGGGTGAGACGGACCGCCCGACCTGCGACGACGTCGACGGCCGGCAACAGTACGAGGCTCATGAGGCTCCTCTCAGAGGGTGTCGATCCAGTTGGCGAGCAGCTGGGCCCCCGCGTCACCGGACTTCTCGGGGTGGAACTGGGTCGCGGACAGGACGCCGTTCTCGACAGCCGCCACGAAGTCGACGCCATGCCGCGCCCAGGTCACGAGGGGTGGGCGGAGGGGGCCCGCCATCCCGCGCGCCGGGTCCTCGACCACGGCGTACGAGTGCACGAAGTAGAAGCGCTCACCCTCGACACCGGCGAACAGGCGCGTGCCGCGCGGCGGTGTGACCTCGGACCACCCCATGTGCGGGACGATCGCGGCGTCAAGTCGCACCACGTCCCCGGGCCACTCCCCGAGACCCTCCGTCACGACGCCGTGCTCGTGCCCTGCGGTGAACATGACCTGCAGTCCCACGCAGATGCCGAGGACCGGCCGTCCCCCCGCGAGGCGCCGCTCGATCATCATGGGTCCCCGAACGGCCCGCAACCCCTCCATGACGGCGGCGAAGGCCCCCACGCCGGGAACGACCAACCCGTCAGCGGCTGCCACCGCCGCTGGTTCCGCCGTCAGCTCGACAGTCGCGCCCACCCGCTCGAGGGCCCGGACCGCGGACCGGACGTTTCCGGAACCATGGTCCAGGACGACGACCTTCTTCACGGCTTCCGCTTCCGCAGCCCGCGCGTGTACATGCGGGCGGCCTTCCAGCGGGGGATTCCGGCGGTGTCCTCGGCGCCGGGCACATCCGCGAGCGCCGTCTGGCCGAGTACCAGGTCCTCCACGATGCCATCGACGGCGGCGAGCACGACGCCCGGGGCGATGTCCCCCACGTGCTCCCCGCCGGTGTACCGGTGGGCGGACAGCTGACCCGAGACGTCACCCTCGCGGTCCGCGCCGAGCCGGGCGACGAGCAGGAGCACCTCGACATGCGTGAGCCGGGACAGGGTGCGCGCGAGCGCGTCGGCCTCGGGCGGCGCTCCCGGCACCAGCCCGGCGAACGGGTCCTCCTCGAGCTCGATCGCCGCCACGGCGCCGGTGGATGACGGCAGCACCGTGCAGTGGACCCCGCTCATCGCGCAGAGGCCGGCCAGGGCGGCAGCAGACGCGACGGGCGTGAGGACCAGGGCGAGCTGGTGCGGTCGGGCCGGGACAGCGGGGCTCAGGCCCGCGACCAGTCGTTCGAACTCGTCGTCGGTACTCATCACAGCGCCCCCTTGGTCGACGGAATGCCGCGCACGCGGGCGTCGGGCTCCACAGCGGACCGCAACGCGCGGGCGACCGCCTTGAACTGGGCCTCGACGATGTGGTGCGGATCGCGGCCCGCGAGCACGGTGACGTGGAGGCAGATGCCGGCGTGGTGCGCGATCGACTCGAGCACGTGGCGGGTCAGCGATCCGGTGAAGTGTCCGCCGATGAGGTGGTGCTCCTGCCCCGGAGGTTCGCCACTGTGCACGAGGTAGGGCCGTCCGGACACGTCGACGACGGCGCGGGCGAGCGCCTCGTCGAGCGGCACGGTCGCGTCCCCGAACCGGCCGATGCCGGCCTTGTCACCCAGCGCCTCGCGCAGCGCCCGCCCGATGCAGATGGCGACGTCCTCGACGGTGTGGTGCACGTCGATGTCCGTGTCACCGCTCGCCTCGACGGTGAGGTCGATCAGGGAGTGCCGGGCGAGTGCCGTGAGCATGTGGTCGTAGAACGGGACGGTGGTGGTCACCCGCGCCACCCCGCTGCCGTCGAGGTCGAGCTCGACCACGACCCGCGACTCGCTCGTGACCCGTTCGACACGGGCCGTGCGTGACTCAACCACTTGTGACCTCCAGCAGTGCGGAGCGGAACTCGGATGTCTCGTGCGGTGTTCCCACCGTAACCCTCAGGTACCCCACCGGTCCGACCTCCCGCACGAGAACGCCATGCGCGAGGAGGCCCTCCCACACCGCGTGCCGGTCCGCGAACTCGCCGAAGAGGATGAAGTTCGCGTCCGACGGCACGGCACGGAAGCCGTGTGCGAGGAACCAGGCATACAGGGCGTCCCGCTCGGACCGCAGCGAGGCGATCTGCGCCATGAGGCTGGCGCGATGTCGCAGCGCCGCCAGCGCCGCGGCCTGGGTGAACGCCGAAAGATGGTAAGGGAGCCGGACCACGCGGACCGCGTCCACGACCTCACGGGCGGCGGCGAAGTACCCGAGCCGGAGCCCGGCCATCCCGAAGGCCTTGGACAGTGTCCGGGTCACCACCAGGTTCGGGTGGTCCCCGCGGAGGGCGAGCGCGGACGCGGTGCCGTCGCGCCGGAACTCGGCGTAGGCCTCGTCGACGACGACGAGAGTGTCGCTCCCGTCAGGCCCGGCGCCGCGGCCCGCCGCCGCAAGGTGGCCCACCTCCGCGAGACTGAGCGCGTTGCCGGTGGGGTTGTTGGGGCTGGCGAGCAGGACGACCGCCGGCGCGAGCGCGCGCATGTCCCGGGCGGCACGCTCGACGTCGATCGTGAAGTCGGGGAGACGCGGCCGCGACTCCCACCGCGTGAGGGTGTCCCGGGCGTACTCGGGGTACATGGAGTAGGTCGGCGCCCACGAGAGCACGGTGCGCCCGGGACCGCCGAACGCCTGCAGCAGGTGGAGTATCACCTCGTTCGAGCCGTTGCCCGCCCAGATCTCATCCTCCGGCACGTGGACACCGGACTCGGCGGCGAGGTAGTCGGCGAGGGCGTGCCGCAGCTCGGGGAAGTCCCGGTCCGGGTACCGGTTCGCGCCGCGCGCCGCGGCCGCGACCGCGGCGGCGATGTCCGCCACCACGGCATCGGTCGGGGGATAGGGGTTCTCGTTGACGTTGAGGACCACCGGGACGTCGAGGTGCGGCGCGCCGTACGGTTCAAGCCCGGCGAGGTCCGGACGCAGCGGAATCCGGAGGGCCACTCAGCGCTCCCCGAACCGGAGGGCCACCGACTGTCCGTGCGCGGGGAGGTCCTCGCTCGCCGCCAGGTCGATGAGGGGCTGGGCGAGGGCGCCGAGAGCGCGCGCGTCGTACTCGACCACCTGGACCGACTTCAGGAAGGACTGCACCCCGAGGCCGGACGCGAAGCGGGCGGTGCCGCCGGTGGGAAGGACGTGGTTGGAGCCGGCCAGGTAGTCCCCCAGCGGTACCGGCGACCATGGCCCCACGAAGATGGCTCCGGCGTTGTGAATGCGGCCGGCGACCGTCGCCGCGGACCGCGTGTGGATCTCCAGGTGTTCGGCCGCGTACGCGTTGGCCACGGCGACTGCCTGGTCGAGGTCCCGCACCAGGGCCACGCCCGACTGTGGCCCGCTGAGCGCGGTCCGGATCCGCCCGGCGTGCCGGCACGCGGGGACCTGCCGGTCCAGTTCGGCGTCGACGGCGTCGGCGAGGTCGCGGGACGGGGTGATGAGCACCGCGGCGGCGGCCGGGTCGTGTTCGGCCTGCGAGATCATGTCGGCCGCCACGAAGCGGGGGTCGGCGCTCTCGTCCGCGAGGATGGCGATCTCGGTGGTGCCCGCCTCGGCGTCGATGCCGACGGTGCCGAGCACGGCGCGCTTCGCGGCCGCCACGTAGATGTTCCCCGGACCTGTGATGACGTCCACCGGCTCGCACACCACCGTGGCGTCCTCCCTGACGCCGTAGGCGAACATGGCGACCGCACCCGCGCCGCCGGCGGCGTACACCTCCGAGACCCCGAGCAGCGCGCAGGCCGCGAGGATGGTGGGGTGGACCAGTCCCCCGTGGTCCTTCTGGGGTGGGGAGGCGACCGCGAGCTGCTCCACGCCGGCCACCTGCGCGGCGACGACGTTCATGACCACGGAGGAGGGGTAGACGGCGAGACCGCCGGGAACGTAGAGGCCGACTCGGCGCACCGGCACCCAGCGTTGGTGAACCCAGCCACCCGGGATGATCTCGGTGCGGCGCTCCTCCGGAAGTTGCGCGGCGTGCGCCGCGCGCGCGTTCTCGATCGCGATCTCCAGGGCCCGTCGCACGGCCGGATCCAGCCTGGACAGGGCGGAGGAGAGGTCGGACGGGCTGACGCCGATACCGCGGGGGCGGACGCCGTCGAACCGTTCGGCCTGATCGAGGAGGGCGGCAACCCCCCGCGCCCGCACGTCGGCGATCAGGGGGCTGACGGCGGCGACGGCGGCCTCCACGTCCATCGCGGCGCGCGGCATCAGGTCGGGCAGCGAAGTGGCCGGGACATGGGTCAGGTCGAGGCGTCGCAACATGGCCACCATTCTAGGGGCGGGGGCTGACGACCCCTTCCGGGGCTCAGTGATCGGCAAGACAGTGGGGACCGAGGAGTGCCTTGAGGTCCCCGAAGAGTGCGGGCCCCGGGTCGACGCGGAAGCGGTCCGGCAGCGCCACACGTCGTCGCCGGTCCCGCGAGGTCACAGTGAGGTGGACCGGCACGTTGCCCCCGTGGTTCTGCAGCAGCGTGCCGATCTGCTCGATCATCGGGACGGTGCAGCGTTGTTCCGCGATGTGGATGGTGACGGGCGTGGCCTTGGCCGTGGCGGTGTCGAGGATGGTCATCTCCTGCGCGACGAGGGAGATCGCGTCGTCGCGAACCTGGACCCGCGCCCTGACCGACACCAGCGCATCCTCGGCGAGGATGAGCGCGACGTTCTGGTACACCGTCGAGAAGAAGCTCACCTCGGTCTCGCCACTCAGGTCCTCGAGCCGCACGAGGGCCCAGAGTCTGCCTGTCTTGGTGACCTTGCGCTGCACGCCGGTGACGAGTCCGGCAACGACGACGGTCTCGCCGTCGGCGGCGCCCTCCTCCTTCAGGGCGCCGATCGTGGTGCCGGAGGCCCGGGACAGCACGAACTCGAGACCGGCGAGCGGATGGTCCGAGACATAGAGCCCGAGCATCTCCCGTTCAAAGGCGAGCTTGTCCTTCTTGTCCCACTCGGGCAGGTCGGGAATCTCCGTGGTGAGCGTCGCGGCGGGCTCCGGCTCGACGGCGAACAGGTCGAACTGGCCCATCGCCTCGTTCCGCTTGAGCGCGATCACCTCGTCGATCGCGTCCTCGTGGATCGTCATGAGCGCGCGGCGGCTGTGGCCCAGGGAGTCGAACGCACCAGCCTTGATGAGGGACTCCACCGCGCGCTTGTTGCACACCGCGATGGGGACACGGTTCATGAAGTCGGCGAACGAGCCGTACGGCCCGCCGTCCTGGCGCAGGGACACGATCGGTTCGACGACCTGGGCCCCCACGTTGCGGACGGCCGCGAGGCCGAACCGGATGTCGTCCCCGACGGGCGTGAACGTCGCCGCCGACGAGTTCACGTCCGGGGGCAGCACGGTGATGTCCATGCGGCGGCACTCGGCGAGGTACGACGCCATTCTGTCCTTGTTGTCCTGGACCGAGGTGAGGAGTGCCGCCATGTACTCCGTGGGGTAGTTGGCCTTCAGGTATCCGGTCCAGTAGGCGACCATGCCGTAGGCCGCGGTGTGCGACTTGTTGAAGGCGTAGTCCGAGAAGGATTCCAGCACATGCCACAGCGTCTGCTGGGCCTCCGCGGAATAGCCGCGTTCCGCCATCCCGGCGAAGAACGCCTCCTGTTGCCTGTCGAGGATGGCCTTCTTCTTCTTGCCCATCGCCCACCGCAGCACGTCCGCCTGGCCGAGCGTGAACCCGGCGACCTTCTGGGCGGTCGCCATCACCTGTTCCTGGTAGACGATCAGCCCGTAGGTGCTGTCGAGGATCTCCGCGAGGGGCTCGGCGAGCTCGGGGTGGATCGGGGTGATCTCCTGCAGACCGTTCTTGCGGAGGGCGTAGTTGGTGTGGGAGTTGACGCCCATCGGCCCGGGGCGGTACAGGGCGAGGACCGCGGAGATGTCCTCGAAGTTGTCGGGTCGCATGAGGCGCAGCAGCTGGCGCATCGGCCCGCCGTCGAGCTGGAAGACGCCCAGCGTGTCCCCACGTCCCAGCAGTTCGTACGTCTTCGCGTCATCCAGCGGAATGCGTTCGAGGTCGGGCACCTCCTTGCCGTTCAGGGCGATGTTCGCGAGCGCGTCCGAGATCACGGTGAGGTTCCGCAACCCGAGGAAGTCCATCTTCAGGAGGCCGAGCTCCTCGCAGCTGGGGAACTCGAACTGCGTGATGATGGCGTCGTCGCTCGGACGGCGCATCACCGGGATGATGTCCGTGAGCGGTTCGGAGGACATGATGACGGCGCAGGCGTGGACGCTCCACTGCCGCTTGATGCCCTCCAGGCCGGCCGCGAGGTCGATGACCTGGCGTGCCACCGGGTCATCCCGGTGGAGCTGACGGATCTCCTCCGCCTCCCCGTAGCGCTCGTGGGACTTGTCGAAGATGCCGGCGAGCGGGATGTCCTTACCCATGACTGCGGGCGGCATCGCCTTGGTGAGCTGCTCCCCCATGGCGAAGGGATGCCCCAGCACGCGAGCCGCGTCCTTGAGGGACTGCTTCGCCTTGAGGGTTCCGAAGGTCACCACCTGGGCCACGCGGTCGTCGCCGTACCTGCGGATCACGTAGTCGAGCACCTCGCCACGTCTGCGCTCGTCGAAGTCGACGTCGAAGTCGGGCATCGACACGCGTTCCGGGTTGAGGAAGCGCTCGAACAGCAGGCCGTGCTGGAGCGGGTCCAGGTCCGTGATCCGCAGCGCGTAGGCGACCATGGAACCGGCACCGGAGCCGCGACCCGGGCCCACGCGGATGCCCTGCCGCTTCGCCCAGTTGATGAAGTCGGCGACCACGAGGAAGTAGGAGGCGAACCCCATCTCCGCGATCACCCGGACCTCGTAGTCCGCCCGGGCCCGCACCTCGGGGCTGACCCCAGCGGGATACCGCTCCGCAAGGCCCCGCTCCACCTCCCGCACGAACCACGAGATGACGTCCCCGCCGTCGGGCACCGGGAATACCGGCATGAAGTTGGCGCCATCGTGCGTCGTCACGAAGGAGACGTCGCACTGCTCGGCGATCAGCAGGGTGTTGTCGCACGCCTCGGGAAGGTCGGCGAAGAGGGCACGCATCTCGCTGCCCGGGCGGAGGTAGTACGTGTCCCCGTCGAACTTGAACCGGTCGGGATCGGAAAGGGTCGTCCCGGACTGCAGGCAGAGAAGGGCCGCGTGCGTGTCCACGTCGCTGGGCGTGACGTAGTGGGAGTCATTGGTGGCCACCAGGGGGGCTCCGAGGGCGCGGGCGATCCGCAGGATGTCGCTGCGCACCCGATGCTCCATCTCGAGACCGTGGTCCATGAGCTCGACGTAGAAGTTGTCCCGCCCGAAGATGTCCTGGAGGTCGCCGGCGGCTCGCAGCGCCTCGTCGTACTGTCCGAGCCGCAGCCGCACCTGCACCTCCCCCGAGGGGCATCCGGTGGTCGCGATCAGGCCCGTGGAGTAGGACTGCAGCAGTTCCCTGTCGACTCGCGGCCACTTGCCCCACTGGCCCTCGAGCGACGCGTGCGAGGCCATGCGGATGAGGTTGTGCAACCCCTCGTTGTCGCGCGCCCACAGGGTGGCGTGGGTGTAG
Source organism: Actinomycetales bacterium (assembly GCA_022838965.1). The sequence continues at coordinate 12,125 of JALHDK010000012.1, forward strand.
GCACCGCGCGCGGAGACGTCGTCGTCGCGTTGCTCCAGGCTCCCCCAGGTCACCCGCGATCGATCGCGACGGGAGGTGCCCGGGGTGAGGTAGGCCTCGATCCCGATGATCGGCTTCACGCCGTACTTTCGCGCGGTCGTGTAGAAGTCGTAGATGCCGAACAGGTAGCCGTGGTCGGTGATGCCGAGCGCGGTCTGGCCGAGCCGCACCGCCTCCTGGAACAGCGGGTCGAGCTTCGCGGCGCCGTCGAGCATCGAGTACTCGGTGTGGACGTGCAGGTGCGCGAAGTCGGGAGCCATGAGCGCCAGTCTAGGTCGCGGTCAGACCGCGACGCGGCGCGCCATGTCCTGGTGCCAGATCCCGGCGTCGAGGTATCGCTCGCCCGAGACGATCCGGTAGCCGAGCCTCGTGTAGAAGCCGATCGCCTGCTCCTGGGCGGCCAGGGCGACACGCACCTCCAGCTCGTCGCCGACTCGCACGCCGTGCCGGGCAAGGGCCACGCCCTCGAGGTGCGCCATCACCGCCGCGCCGACGCCGCGACCGCGGGCGCTCCGCAGCACCGCCACCCGGCCGACGTGCACCTCGCCGGGATGGTCGGCGAGCATCCGGCCCGTCGCCACCGGCTCGCCATCCAGCCAGGCGAGTGCGTGGACCGTTCCGGGTTCCAGGTCGCGGCCGTCCACCTCCTCCTCCACAGGCACCTTCTGCTCGACGACGAAGACCTCGTGCCGGATGCGCCACGCCCGCTCCAGTCCCGCCCGGTCCAGCACCTCCTCCACCCGGATCACCGCAGCACCTCCAGGGCGTGGGCGAGGTCGGCCGGGTACGGCGAGGTGAAACTGACCAGCGCGCCGCTCCGGGGATGCGGGAAGCTGAGGGAGACCGCGTGCAGCCACTGCCGGCGCAGTCCGAGCAGGGCCGCGAGCGCGGGATCGGCGCCGTAGAAGATGTCCCCGGCGCAGGGATGGCGGATCGCGGCCAGGTGCACCCGGATCTGGTGGGTCCGGCCGGTTTCGAGGTGAACCTCGAGCAGGCTGGCTCGGGTCATCATCTCGATCGTGCGGTAGTGGGTGACGGCGTGCCGGCCCGCGGTGGTGACCGCCATCCTGAAGTCGCTGCCGGGGTGTCGCCCGATGGGGGCATCGATGGTCCCGGACGACGGGTCGGGGTGGCCCTGGACGAGGGCGTGATACACCTTGGTCGGAACGCGGTCCCGGAAGGCCTGTTTCAGGATGCTATACGCCTGCTCCGACTGCGCCACGACCATGACGCCCGACGTGCCCACGTCGAGGCGCTGGACGATGCCCTGTCTCTCGGCCGCCCCTGACGTGGTGATCTGGTACCCGGCGGCGAGCAGCGCCCCCAGCACGGTCGGACCCTCCCAGCCGGGCGAGGCGTGCGCCGCCACGCCGACCGGCTTGTCGATCACGATGATGTCCGCGTCCTCGTAGAGGATCGTGAAGTCCTCGACGGGAGTGGGGAGCACCTCGATCCGCCGCTCCTCCGGGATGGTCACATCCAGCACCCCGCCGGCCGGCAGACGATCGGACTTGTCGAGGGGACGGCCGCCGAGCAGGATCAGGCCGGCCGCGGCCATCTCCCCCACCTTCGTCCGCGACACACCGAGCATCCGCGACAGTGCGGCGTCGACACGCTCCCCCACGAGTCCGTCGGGTACCGGGAACAGCCGTGACTCAGCCATCCGGCGGCACCTCGGCGTCGATCGCTGTGCGTCCCGGCCGCGAGCGGGTTCCGTCCGTCTCGATCCCGAGGATCGCGAGCACGGCAATGCCGACGGCGGCGCCGACGATCGCGATGTCCGCAAGGTTTCCGATGAACAGCCCGCCGTAGTTGATGAAGTCGACCACGTGCCCGCGTCCGAAGGCGGGAGGGCGGAACAACCGGTCGACAAGGTTGCCGGCGGCGCCCCCGAGCAGGAGGCCGAGCAGGAGTGCCCACCAGACCGAGCCGAGGGTGCGGGAGATCCGGACCACCACGACGATCACCACGGCGGCGATCAGCGTAAACACCCAGGTCAGGCCGCTCGCGAAGGAGAAGGCCGCACCCGGGTTGTGGACCAGCTGCAGGGAGATCACGTTACCCAGCAGGGGCACGGCGGCATCCTCCGACAGCAGTCGCATCGCAAGCTCCTTGCTCACCTGGTCCATCAGCAGGACCGCGAAGGCCAGGACGAACACCAGCAGGAGGTAACGGGTGTTGACCGGGGGACGCGGCGTCCGCTTGGCGGGGCCTGCAGCGCGGTGGCGACTCATGGGCGGTTCCGGATCGCGCGAAGGACGGCGGCACCCGGGGATGCCGCCGTCGCGAGGTTCTCGATCAGTGCTGTCCCAGGTCTGCCGAGACGTTGCCGCGCTGGTTCACGTCGGCCAGCAGGCCCTCGAGGTAGGACTTCAGCCGCGACCTGTACTCGCGCTCGAAGTTGCGAAGTTCGTCGATCTTCCGCTCGAGCGTGGTGCGCTCGCCCTCGAGCTGCTGCAGCGTCTGCTCGCGCTTGGTCTCTGCCTCCCGCACGAGTTGCTCCCCATGGACCCGGGCTTCGGCGACGATCCGCTCGCCTTCCTCCTGACCGTTGCGCACGTACTCGTCATGCAGGCGCTGCGCGAGCGCGAGCATCCCGGCGGCCGATTCGGGACCATCCTGGCGCGCGGCGGGGGCCGGGGCGACCGGCGCTGCAGCGGGAGCCGGCTCCACCTGGGGAGCGGGCTCTGCGGCGGGTGCCGGCGCAGCCTCGCCGCGTGACAGCTCGGCGACCCGGTTCTCGCACGCCTCAAGCTTCGACGTGAGTTCCTCATTCTCGGCGTAGACGGCTCGCAGCGTGTTGACCACTTCGTCGAGGAAATCGTCGACCTCGTCCTGATCGTAGCCCTCGCGGAACTTCGTGGGCTGGAACTTCTTGTTGAGGACGTCGTCTGCACTCAGCAGCGCCATTTCGTCTCCTCACCTGTAGCCTGACTCGCAGCGGATGACACGTCATTCGCTGCACTCACGATAGCGGATAAGTCTGGGGCCATGCGTTTCGCGATGGGCGTGGCCCGCTTTTCCCGGCTCACCCCCGCGCCGCGAACAGCAGGAACGACCGCAGGAAGCTCAGAAGCAGGAACAGGAGGAGGAAGCCGAGGTCGAGGGCGACAGCGCCGAGACGGAGCGGCGGAATGAGACGGCGGAAGGCCCGCACCGGTGGATCCGTGAGGGTGTAGACCACGTTGGCGATGACGAGCACGGCGCCGGCGGGCCGCCACGAGCGGGAGAAGGCCTGCACAAGGTCAAGGACCACCCGGGCCATCAGCGCCACCATGTAGAGCGTGATGAGGAACGCGAGGACTTCCAGGAGGGCCGACATGCCTCCGCAGCCTAGCCCTGATTGAAGAACCGCTGCTCGGTTTCCCGCGCGTCGGACTCCACGTGCACCGTGGCCGGCGAGAGGAGGAACACCCTGTTGGTCACGCGCTCGATGACGCCGCGCAGCCCGAACACCAGGCCGGCCGAGAAGTCCACCATCCGCTTCGCCTCGGCCTCACCCATCCCGGTGAGGTTCATGATTACGGGGATGCCTTCACGGAAGGCCTCCCCGATCTGGCGCGCCTCATTGTAGGTGGTCGGATGGACCGTGACGATGCGGGAGAGCTCCGGCTCGGCCACGACGCGCGGGAGAGGTGTCAGGACACGAGCCGGCGCACGGTCGGCCGTCTCCTCCGGCACCTGGGGGTCGGCTCCGAACGCATCCTCCGCGGGTTCGGACAGACCCAGATACTCCATCGTCTTGCGCAGGGCTCCCGCCATGACCGCTCCTCGCGTCGTTCGGACGTCGTCAAGCAGGACGCTAATGGAGCCCGGAACGCGGATAGCGGATTGCGGGCGGCGTGTCGTCGTCGCGGATGGCGATGCCCGCGAATCGCCCGGTGACGCCGTCCCGACGGTACGAGTACCAGCGTGCGTCCTCGAAGGTGCAGCCCGGCACCACGGTGAGCGGGATCCCCGCCAGCTGCACCCGGATGCCCGCGAGCAGGTCAACTGCCGGTGTGCCCCACGCCGTGGTGGAGGCGGCCCCGAACTCCCGTGCCCGATCGTGCAGGTCCTGGCTGACCTCGTAACACCGGCCACAGATGTGCGGTCCGACGGCAGCGTGCAATGGCGTGGTGGTGAGGTCGCGCAGCCGGTCCAGCAACGCTGGCAGGAGGCCGGCGAAGAGCCCCTGCCGGCCCACGTGCGCGGCGGCGAGCACCCCACCCGACTCATCCGCGAGAAGGACGGGTGCACAGTCGGCCACCAACACCCCGGGAGCGGTCCGCCCCCCGAGGACCACGACGGCATCGCACTCACCGGGATCAGTCTCGCCCGCGCCCAGCACCCTGACGTCCCTGCCGTGCACCTGCGACATCCAGACCAGGCGCACACCGAGGGTGTCCTCGAGGGCGGCCCGGTTGGCTGCGACTGCCGCCGGATCGTCACCCACATGGGCGGCGAGATTCAGGCCGCCGCCATGGACGGCGGCCCACGGCGGCCGGGACACGCCCCCCGCCCGCGAGGTGAAGACCGCGCGGGCGCCGGGTGAGAGCTGAACCGTCTGCACGGCTACTTGAGGAAATCGGGGATGTCCAGGTCCTCCACGGGACGGCGGTGCCGGTCGGACTCGAACACCCGCGGAATCTCGAACGAACTGGCAGGAGCCTCCTCCGGCACGGCGCTCGGACGAACGGGCGCCGGCTGTGCAACCGGCTGCGGAGGGGGCGGAGGTGCGGTGTGCGCTGGTGCGGGCTGCGGACGCGCCGGCTGTGGCTTTTCGGCGACCGCCCCGACGGGACGGGCGGCCGGGGTCGCCGCGTACTGCTCGTCCGGATCGAAGCCGGCTGCGATCACCGTGACACGGACCTCGTCACCGAGTGCGTCGTCGATCACCGCTCCGAAGATGATGTTGGCCTCGGGATGCGCCGCCTCCTGGACGAGGCGAGCCGCCTCGTGGATCTCGAACAGACCCAGATCGGAACCACCCTGGATCGACAGCAGCACCCCGTGGGCACCATCGATCGAGGCCTCGAGGAGCGGGGAGGAGATGGCCATCTCGGCCGCTTCGACCGAGCGGCCCTCGCCGCGCGCATTGCCGATGCCCATGAGCGCCGAGCCGGCGTCCTTCATGACCGACTTGACGTCAGCGAAGTCGAGGTTGATCAGGCCGGGGGTGGTGATCAGGTCCGTGATGCCCTGGACACCGGAGAGGAGGACCTGGTCGGCGGACTTGAAGGCGTCGAGAACCGAGATGTTGCGGTCCGAGATGGAGAGCAGGCGGTCATTGGGGATGACGATGAGGGTGTCGACCTCGGCCCGCAGGTTCTCGATGCCCTTCTCCGCCTGGTTGGAGCGCCGCCGGCCCTCGAAGGTGAAGGGCCGGGTGACCACACCGATCGTCAGGGCGCCCAGGCTCCGGGCGATGCGGGCGACGACGGGAGACCACCCTCTCCGGCGGTGACGAAGACCATGTCCGCACCGCGGAGGACCTCCTCGATCTCCTCCTGGTGGTCCTCGGCGGCCCGGCGGCCCACCTCCGGGTCCGCGCCCGCTCCGAGACCACGGGTGAGATCGCGGCCGACGTCGAGCTTGACGTCGGCATCGGACATCAGAAGAGCCTGCGCGTCGGTGTTGATGGCGATGAACTCGACGCCCTTGAGCCCCACCTCGATCATGCGGTTGACCGCGTTGACGCCACCGCCGCCGATGCCTACCACCTTGATGACCGCCAAATAGTTCTGGGGTGCTGCCACGGGAGTTCCCTCTCGTTCCTCCAAACCTTCAACCTGAGCTGGAGATTCAGATATTTCGGTTTTCCTGCCGCGGTGAAGGTACGCAGGCGGGGACCGACCTGCAACGACCGGCGGGGGTGTGTCGCCGTGCCGTTGTGCCACGGTTGGCGAGACGCTACTCGGTGAGTGGGGCGCGCGGCGTCGAGACGTCGTAGATCCGCGCCGGAACCTGACGGAGCGTCTGGAGGACCGCCAGTTTGAGCTCGTTGTCGGTGTCGGTGCCCCACCGCACCGTTGCGCCGCCCGAGAGGGTGAAGGTGATGGAGGCGTCGCTCTGCGCCGAGACTCCCGTCACGGTGGCGCGCAGGTCCTCCGGCAGGCCCGCGATGACGTGCAGTGCAGCGGCGAGGATGCGCGCAGTGTTCTCGCCGAGGGGTACGTTCACGACCGGGATCCCGGGGGGAGGCGCCGGACTCGTGCCGAGCTCCACACCCTCACGATCGAACACGACGAAGCCCGCATCCCCGGGCACCGCGGCGACCGGTTGCCGGGCCACCAGCTCCACGGACAGGCCATCCGGCCATCGCCGGCTCACCGTGGCCGTGTGCACGGTGGGGATCTCCTCGAGCCGTTTCTCGAGGGACCGGATTCCGATGCGCGGCAGCGGCACACCGCTGACATCCGCGATCACGTCCTGGGCTGCCGCGAGGTCGAGTTCACCCTCGGAGACCACGGCGATCCGGTCAGGGTCGAGGGCGAGCACCGGGGACAGGAAGGCGAGCCACCCAGCGGCGGCCACCGCCACGGCCACCGCGACGGCCTGGCCCAACCGCCACAGCAGCGCCCGCCGCGACGCGGCCCGAAGCTCCCTGACTCGCGGGCCCGCGCTGACCGGCTCCGGGCTCACCGACGTCGTCCTGGGGTGCAGGGCCACCACTGGCGCGACCCTGGGCGCCTCCGACGCCTCCGGAGCGCTCGCCGCCGTCGGCGGCGTCGGCACGTCACGCAGGGCGCGCGGGGGTTGCGGCGGTCTCACAGCGATCCGAGGATCTCGTCGGCCAGCTGCGTCACGTCGCCCGCACCCATGGTGATCAGCAGATCCCCGGGCCGCGCCCGACGCGCGATCTCGCGGGCGGCCTCGTGCTTGTCGGCGACGTAGGTACCGTGCCTCATGCTCCGGGTGATCAGCTCGGACGTGACGCCGGGGATGGGGTCCTCCCGCGACGGGTAGATGGCCGTGACCACGACGTCGTCGGCCAGATCGAGCGCCTCGGCGAAACGGGCCGCGAAGTCACGGGTGCGGGAGAAGAGGTGGGGCTGGAAGATCACCAGGACGCGGCCAGCTCCGGCCTCGTGACGCGCGGTGCGCAGGGTGGCGGCCACCTCGGTCGGGTGGTGGGCGTAGTCGTCGATCACTCTCACCCCGTGGCGCGAGCCGCGGTCCTCGAAACGCCGGCCGGTCCCCCGGAAGGATGCCAGTGCCCGGGCCATGACGTCGGGAGCCACCCCCAGCTCGACACCCACGGCGAACGCCGCCGCGGCGTTCAGGCGGTTGTGTTCCCCCCGGACGTTCAGCTCCACGGGATGGCGTTCCCCGCGCCACAGCAGGTTGGGTCCCTCGACCACGAGGTCTCCGGCGCGAAGGGCCCGCCCCGCGCGTCCATAACCGACCGACCGCACCCCGACGGCGTCGGCGTGGTCCAGCAGCGCCCGGGCGCCGTCGTCCTCCCGGCACGCCACGAGCAGTCCACCCGGAATGATGCGTCCCACGAAGTCACGGAACGCCTGTTCGAAGGCCTCCTGCGAGCCGAAGTGGTCCAGATGATCCGGCTCCACGTTCGTCACGACGGCGATCCGGGGTGAGTAGTTGAGGAACGATCCGTCCGACTCGTCCGCTTCGGCAACGAAGACCCGCCCCGCCCCGACGTGTGCCCCGCTTCCGACCCCGACGACGGTGCCGCCGATGGCGAAGGACGGGTCGAGTCCCGCATCCCGCAGGGACAGTGCGACCATGGCGGACGTCGTCGTCTTGCCGTGGGCGCCCGCCACCGCCACAAAGTCCTGGCCTTCCGCCGCGAGCGCGAGTGCCTGCGACCGGTGCAGCACCTGCAGGCCGAGTTCGCGTGCCCTGACGAGCTCCGGGTTCGACGGGCGGATCGCCGACGAGACCACCACGCACATGCCGGGCCCCACGTGCGCGGCGTCGTGGCCGACGAACACCCGGATGCCGGCCTCACGCAGCGCGGCCAGGGAGGCCGCATCGCTGGCGTCGGAACCCTGCACGTCGTGGCCGCGTGCGGCGAGCAGGAGAGCGACGACGCTCATGCCCGCCCCGCCGATGCCGATCAGGTGGTACGTCATGTCAGCGCCTCGATCTCGTCGACGAGGCGCGCCGCACCGTCCCGCGTCCCCGCGGCGGCGGCGCGCGCACCCATGTCCCGCAGGGTCTCCGGGGTGCCGAACAGCTCGGCGACCCGCTGCGCGAGGAGATCGGGGGTGAGCGCAGCGTCCTCGATGATCTCGCCACCGCCCGCTGCCACGACGTCCGCCGCGTTGAGACGTTGCTCGCCGTTACCGACCGGCAGCGGGACGTACAGGGCGGGCAGACCGAGGGCAGCCAGCTCGCACACCATCCCGGCGCCGGAGCGGGTGACGACCAGATCGGCGCAGGCATAGGCGATGTGCATCTCCGCCAGATACTCGCGCACCTGGTACCCCGGAGGATTGCCGGCGCCCGACCGTGCCTGCTCCACCGGCCCGGCCTTGCCCCTGCCCGTCAGGTGCAGCACCTGGGCGGTTGCCGCGAGCCGGGCGAGCGCCCCGGCGGCGGCGGCGTTGATGCTCGCAGCGCCCAGCGATCCTCCCGTGACGAGCAGGGTGGGCTGGTCCGGATCCAGGCCGAGCAGCGCGGCCGCCTCCACCCGCGCCTCGCGGGCACCCCCGGCGGCACGCCGGGCCGCGAGCTCCGCCACCGGCCCGCGGAGCGGCAGACCGGTGACCACGGTCCGGCCCCGTCTGGCCACCAGCGGCGTCGAGGCGAAGGTGAGGGCGACGACGTCGGCGCGCCGCGCCCCGTAGCGGTTGGCGAGGCCGGGGCGCGCGTTCTGTTCGTGGATGACCACGGGAAGGGCGCGCGTGAAGGCCGCGCGATAGGCGGGAGTCGCCACGTACCCGCCGAAGCCGACGACGACGTCGGGCCGCATCCGGTCGATGACCTGCGCTGTGGTCCGGACGGCGTCCCGGAGCCGCGCCGGCAGGGTGACCAGCTCCCTGCTGGGACGGCGGGGGAGCCGGGCACGCGGGATGAAGGTGAGGGGGTAGCCGGCCGCCGGGACCAGATCCTTCTCGAGGCCGGCCTCGGTGCCGATCACCTCGATCTCCGCCAGGGGCTGGCGGCGACGGATCTCGTCGGCGGTGGCGAGCAGCGGGTTCACGTGCCCCGCGGAGCCACCACCTGCGAGCAGGACGCGCATGTCAACCACCCCTCCGTGTCAGCCGTCCCCCCACCACGGCCAGCGAGCGGCTGACCGAGCTGCGCGACGTCGCCAGACCCTTCCGCGCCCCGGGCTCGGTCCGCGCGAAGGCGAGCATCATCCCCAGGGCGATCAGGGTCGAGATCATGGCGGAGCCACCCGCCGAGACCAGCGGGAGCGGCACCCCGATCACCGGCAGCATGCCGATCACCACCCCGATGTTGACCAGCGCCTGCCCGATGATCCAGCAGGTGACCGCGGCGGTCGTGATCTTCACGAAGGGGTCGGGGTGTCTCCGGATCATCCGCAGGAGCCCGTACGCCAGCACTCCGAAGAGCACGAGCACCAGGAGCGTGCCCAGCAGCCCGAGCTCCTCGCCCAGGATGGCGAAGATGAAGTCGTTGTGCGCCTCCGGCAGGTAGGCCCACTTCTCGCGCGAGGCGCCGAGGCCCACGCCCGTGAGACCGCCGGTGCCCAGACCCCAGAGCCCGTGGCGGGACTGGTACCCGGCCCCGGTGGGATCCACCTCCCCGATACCCAGGAAGTGCATGACACGGGTCATGCGGGATTCCGAGGCCACCACGAGCGCGGTGACCACCGCGACGCCGCCCACACCTCCGGCGACGAACCAGCGGGCCGGCAGGCCGCCGACCCAGGACGCGCCAGCGACCAGCATGACCAGGACGATCGCCGTTCCCATGTCCCATCCCGCCATCACGAGGCCGATGCACGCGAGACTCACCAGCAGCCCGGGCACGACGACATGCTGCCACTGCCGCAGCAGCTCGCCCTTGCGCGCGAGGATCAGGCCGAGCCACAGCGCCAGTCCGAGCTTCATGAACTCCGACGGCTGAATGGTCTGGTTGAGACCCGGGATGAAGACCCAGTTCAGATTCCCGCCACGTCCCCGGGCCAGGGGGCTGAAGATGAGGAACTGGAGGGCCACAGCCCCCGCAAGTGCCGGCCAGGCCAGAGCCTTGTAGGTCCGCACCGGGAGCAGGGAAGCGACCACCATCAGGGGGAGCCCGATCACAACGAACTTCCCCTGGGACAGGAAGTCAGCGTAGGGATTCCCGTCGTTGTTGCGGATCGAGACGATGGTCGACGCGGAGAGCACCATCACCACCCCGATCAGGAGCAGCAGCAGGGTGGCCCCGCCGATCAGGTAGTAGCTCAGCGCGCCGGGGTCGGTGCTGGTGATGACGCGGGCCTCGGGAGCCCGCAGCCGGAGACGCCGGCGGGCCTCCTGAAGCGTGGTCATCCATCCCCCAGTTCCATGACCGCCCGCGCGAACTGCTCCCCGCGATCGGCGTAACTCGCGAACTGGTCCATCGAGGCGCATGCGGGTGCCATGAGCACCGTGTCTCCGGGCCGCGCGAAGCGGGCCGCGGCTGCCACCGCCTGAGCCATCACATCACCATGGTCCGCGACCTCCACCTCGATCCGGGGGATCTCGGGCGCGTGTCGCTCCAGAGCGGTCCGGATGGGCTCGCGGTCCCGGCCAATGATGACCACGGCGCGGAGGCGGTCGCGCACCTGCTCGACGAGCCCCTCGAACCGCGCTCCCTTCGCCAGCCCACCGGCGATCCACACCACCGAGCCCCGGGGCAGGGAGAGCAGGGAGGCCTGCGCGGCGTGGGCGTTGGTTGCCTTCGAATCGTCGACCCAGCGCACGCCGCCCACGGTCCGCACGAGCGCGATGCGGTGGGCGCCGGGGGGATGCGCGCGCAGCCCCGCCCGGACGTCGGCGGGTTCCACCCCGTGGGCGCGCGCGAGTGCGGCGGCGAACAGCGCGTCCACCACCACGTGGTCCGGCACGACGCCGTCGCCGCCTGGTGCGAGGTGGCGCAGGTCATCCATGGTGGCCAGCTCGATCGCGCTCCGGTGCCGGTCGTCCACGAACGCCCGGTCGCACAGCACGCCCTCGACGACGCCGAGGTCGCCCGGGCCGGGAATGCCGAGGCCGACTCCCACGGCCCGCGCACCCTCCACGACGTCGGCACCCTCAACCATGGTGCGGGTCACCGGGTCCGCGAGGTTGTAGATGCACGCACGGTGGGTGTGGTGGTAGACCCGCGCCTTGTCCGCGATGTAGGCCTCCATGCTGCCGTGCCAGTCGATGTGGTCCGGCGCCACGTTGAGGCAGGCACTCGCGAGCGGCTCGACGCTGTAGGTCGAGTGGAGCTGGAAGGAGGACAGCTCCACGGCGAGAACATCGACGCCTCCCCGGGCGGCGACCCGCACGATCGGGGTTCCGACGTTGCCCACCGCGGGCGCATCCAGCCCGGCGGCCTGGAGAATGCCGGACGTCATGGTGACGGTGGTGGTCTTGCCGTTGGTGCCCGTGAGTGTGAGCCACGGCGCCCACGAACCATCGGACCGCGGTGCCTGCACCTGCCAGGCCAGTTCGACCTCGCTCCACACCGGGACGCCGGCGGCGCGGGCCGCGGAGTAGAGGGGTGCGTGCGAGGGCACGCCGGGCGAGACCACGACGATATCGGGGGCGGACGCGATGACCGCAGCCGCGAGTTCCGCCGGGTCGGGGATCGCCCGGGCGGAGATCCCCTCGGCCTCCGCCGCGGCAGCGGCCTCGTCGCGTGCGTCGAAGCCGAGCGCCGTCCCCCCGAGCGTCGCGACGACGTCGGCCGCGGCGCGGCCCGAGGTCCCGAGACCCACCACCGCCACGCGGGCACCGGAGACGCCGAGGCGGGTCATGCCGTCACCCACTCGGCATAGAAGATGCCGACGCCGAGCGCCACGCACAGCCCGGCGATCAGCCAGAAGCGGATCACGATCGTCACCTCTCCCCATCCCTTCAGCTCGAAGTGGTGGTGCAACGGTGCCATGCGGAACACCCGCTTCCCCGTGAGCTTGAAGAATCCGATCTGAATGACGTCACTCATGACGATGATGACGAAGAGACCGCCGAGGAGCACGGCCAGGAATTCCGTGCGGGTCAGGATGGACATTCCGGCCACCGCGCCCCCCAGGGCGAGCGAGCCGGTGTCCCCCATGAAGATGGCGGCGGGAGACGCGTTCCACCACAGGAAGCCGAAGCAGGCGCCCACGAGGGCGGCCGCCACGATGGCGAGGTCTCGCGGGTCGCGGACCTCGTAACAGCCCGGACCCGGCTCGGCGAGATACTGGCACGACTGGTTCGACTGCCACATCGCGATCACCGTGTAGGCGGAGAAGACGAAGATCGACGCCCCGGTGGCAAGCCCGTCCAGCCCGTCGGTGAGATTCACGGCGTTGGACCACGCTGTGATCAGGAAGTTGGCCCACAGGATGAAGAGCAGGATGCCGATGCCGACCCCCCAGTGGGCGAGGTCGATGTTCGTGTCCCGGAGGAAGGAGATCCGCAGGGAGGCGGGACGGCGGAGGTTCTCGTTCGGGAACATCGTGACCAGCACGGCGAACGCGATTCCCACGGCGGCCTGTCCGATCACCTTTCCAAGGGGATTCAGGCCGAGCGAGCGCTGCCGGGAGATCTTGATGTAGTCGTCGAGGAATCCGATGAGGCCGAGCCCGACGACCAGGAAGAGCAGGAGGAGACCGGAGACGTTCGGGATCCGCCCGGTCGAGAAATTGCCCGCGAAGTAGCCGATCACCGTGGCGGCGATGATGACCACGCCGCCCATGGTCGGAGTGCCACGCTTGGTGAAGTGGGCGGTCGGTCCGTCCTGCCGGATGAACTGGCCGTAGTTCCGCCGAACCAGCAGGCGGATGAAGAGCGGCGTTCCGAGGAGGGAGAGCACGAGGGCGACGGCCGCCGAGACGAGGATGGAGATCATCGGGAGCCGGCCCACTCATCGGCGAGCTGCCACACGCGGGAGCCGTTCGACCCCTTGAAGAGAACGACATCGCCGGGACGCGCCAGCGCGGTCAGCGCGGCATCGGCGGCCGCCAGGTCAGCGCACCGGGTCGCACGGCCCTCCTCCATCTGCTCTGCCGCCACCCCCGCGAGCGGTCCGATCGTGACGAGGTGGTCGATTCCCAGGTCACGGGCGAGCGCCCCCAGCGCCACGTGTTCCTCGACCTCCGCCTCTCCGAGCTCGAGCATCGCGCCCAGCACCGCGATGGTGCGCCGCCCCGCCCCGAGGACGCGCAACGCCCGCAGGGCGGCGGCCATGGAATCGGGGTTCGCGTTGTAGGCGTCGTCGATCACCGTGATGTCGTCCTCACGGGTGGTCACGGCCATCCGGTGCGGACTCGAGGCCGCCCGTCCCGACAGTTCGCGCGCGATCTCGTCGCACGGCACCGCGAGCACCGACGCCACGGCGGCCGCGGCCAGGGCATTGTTGACGTGGTGCTCCCCCACGAGGCCCAGGTGGACGGATGCCGATCCCTCCGGTGTGCGGAGCGTGAAGGTGGCGCGTCCCAGGGGGTCGAGCGCCACGTCGGACGCCCCGACCTCGACAGGGTCGGCGGGGTCGCGGGGTTCGCGCCCGAACCGGACCACCGGACCGGGGGCGAGGTCCGCCATGGCCGCCACCCGCGGGTCATCGGCATTCAGGATCGCCGTGCCACCGGGCCGCAGGCCGCGGACGATCTCGCTCTTGGCGAGAGCGACGTGTTCGATGCCGCCGAACACCCCGAGATGAGCTCGCGCCACGGCGAGGACGACGGCGATGTCGGGCGCGACCAGCGAGGTGAGGTAGTCGATGTCGCCGATCTTGTCGGCGCCCATCTCGAGCACCAGGTGACGCGTCTCCGGTGTGGCGCGCAGGGCGGTGAGAGGCAGGCCGATCTCGTTGTTGAGCGAGCTGCGGGTGGCGACGGTGGGCTTCGGCAGGACCGCGCC
>JALHDK010000216.1 GCA_022838965.1 Actinomycetales bacterium
AGCACAGTTCCCGCGCACGTTGCCGCAACGAGGGTAAGTATCATGGTGGCAGCCATCCCTTCCGGGGCGTCAGTCGGCATCCATACTCTCATTCGCCGACGGGAGGCCGCGCCCCTGGCGGCAGTGTGGGGCGCCGGAGGAGTCGACTCAAGGCACCCGAAGAGAAGAACGGTGATGAGCATTTGGACATGCTGACGCCCCTCCTGCAGCAGCTAGGCTTCGGCGGCCTGGCGGGGCTCTGCGTCGGGTATTTCGCGAAGAAAGCGGCGAAGATGACGGCCCTTCTACTAGGCTGTCTCTTCGTTCTACTCCAGGTGCTCGCGTACTACAACATCGTGTCTATCAACTGGGGCGGAGTCAGTCAGGCCTTCGATACCGCGGCAGAGACCGGGGTGTTCGAGAACGCCATGGCGAGCCTGAAGAGGGTCCTCCTGCATAACGTGCCCTTCGGAGCCGCCTTCATGGGCGGCGTCGCCGTTGGCGCCAAGAAAGGCTAGGCAAGCCATGTTCAGAGTGACTCAGGCGACAGCGCGAGCTGTCATCATCACGGCACTCATTGGGTCACTAGCCCAGTGGGGCCTCTGCGCCGACCTCGGTCTTCGGCTGGCGTCCACCCCTCCCACTCAGGGCGAGTATGCGCCCATCGCCACAGGGTACCCGACCCAGCCATCGGAGATGGCCGCAACAATCTCAGTGCTGGGCGCGCTGGGGCTGGACGCCCTCATCGTCGAGCCCTCAGTCGCCGTGGATGCCGGCCCCCTCGTCTCTCCCGCCGGCTCGCCCCAGGGGGGCGCGGAGCGCGCCCGATTGGAGGCGATCCTCGGCGCCGCCGATGAAGCGGGGCTGAAGGTCTATCTCGAGGGGTTCCAGGCTCAGGACAGGACGGGCGACATCGCCGCCGAGGCGACGGCTATCGCGGCGGCGCTCTCCGCAACGCTCGAAGCGCTGGGACAGCATTCCTCCCTCGCCGGCTTCATCTGGCGTTCCCCCGTGCCGCGTCCCGTCGAGGGGACTCCGCTCCCCGCGGACATCCACGCCGCGGCGGACGCCTGGATCACTGCCGTGAGTGGCCTTGTCACCCAGTGCGGTAGCGTCTGTACGCAGGCAGGGCGGACCTTCGTCATCGCGACGGACTCCGTGCCCCTCCTGGCCGCCGCCGTGCCCTCGCTGCCCGACGGTGTCGAGGTCTGGCGCACCGCGCCTGACCTGCGTGACCCATCGCTGGAGCCGCAACGGGCCGCTCTGGAGGCGGGAATCCACGGTCTGCGGGGAGGCGTGTGGCTCGACTGGGAGGTCCCCCACGGCGCGGGCGTGAGCCGGGGGGTGTGCATGGCCTTGGCCGCAGGCTGTGGGACGGTCATCGCCGGTGATGTGAGCCTCGCCTTGCATACCGGGGGCATCGTTGGCGAGGACCTGGTGGCCCAACTCGCGGCCTTCGCCGACGCGGCGCCGGAGCAGACGAGTAGCCGCTTGGCGCCGCCGTATTCAGACGCCATCCTGCTCGTCGAGCCGCTCACTGTACTGACAGAGTGGCTGGCGCCGCCCATGGACCGGCGCCCCGACCAGGTGATAGGGTCGCTGGTCCTGCTGAATGAGGCCGGCCGATCCGTGAGCATCGCACTGGCGCCCCCATCGGAGATACCGGCGAGTCCCCGGGTAGCCATCGGCACGGCGCCGGCATCGCCCGGTGACGCGAGCCTGCGAGGCGGAATCCAGGGTGAGGACCCCCCGCCCTCCGGGCCACGATCGCGGCGCGAGAACTCCACCGCCGTGGAAGGTGAGCAGCCGCGCGATGACGAGACCGTGACGGTCTACGCGCCGCCGCGGCCGGCTCCGGCCCTCGTTCTCTGCAACGCGGCGCGTGCCACCGATGCCTACCTGGATGCCCTCTTCGAGAGCACGGACAGAGGCTTCACCTCGGTGGTCTACGCGGACGTGGCCACTGAGGATCTCTACGGCGGCGCGCGACCGGCGGAATCCCGCGACCGACAGGATGCCCGGCTGCCCATGGAGCGCAGCAGGCCCTTCCGGGCTCCCGTAAGCCGAGTGACCGTCATGACCGATCTCCTGGGGACAACCACCCGCAGCGGACGGGAGCTGGAGGCCGCCGCGGCCGAAGGCCAGTGGATCTACCGTGGCAAGGCGCGGCCCGACTGCCTGCTGCTGGCCGAGTGGTTCGAGCCGAGCGCGCCGGCCTTCGTAGCCTCGCCGCGTGGAGCTGGTCGGGTCCTGGTGTACAACGGCGCTCCGGGTCTGAGTCGCGTGAACCTCTTCGGGCATGTGCTCACCCATGTGGGCATCCCCGTGACCCGACCTATCGAGGTCGACCCCGAGGACGATGTGAGGGAGGAGCCCGAGGGCCTGGGGCGGCATGGGTTGGTCCCCAACTTCCCGTATGAGAAACCGATCCCCGTCCAGGTCATCCCGCCGCCGAGTATCGATCCCACCCTTCTCACGGCGGAGACCGACAGCTCCTATGACGCTTACGTGGTGGGAAGCGGAGGAGCCCTCTACGCCTATGGGTACCGCGCGCCGAGGTCGGGCGACTTCCGCGACCTGGGAGGCATCGAGACCTTCATGGGCCCGTGGGATATGATCGCGGTCCGAGGCGATGCCTACCTGACCACATGCCGCGAGACAAGGCTGCCAGAGGACGTGGATGCACACATCTACGACGCCGTGTCGTCGGAGTTCACCCACGTGGTGTACCGGCGCAATGGCACTCGGACCATCTGCACCGCCCCTGGGCTCTACCTCCTGACTGGGCGGATGAGTGACCACGCCCTTGTGAAGACGGGCAATGCTCGTGTCCTGCGCGCTCACCGCGTTGTCGCCGAGGACGGCTTGCTCATCGAGGTGGACCGTCCGGCGCTTCTGGAGATCGCGCTGGATCCCGAGGTATTCGCCGGCTGCCAGGCCGACGTGAGCCTCGTCGAGAGCGACGCCCAGGGCTACGTGAACCTCGGGCCCTGCCAGTGGTGGGTGACCTGGAACGACCGGCTCTTCGTCGATGTGCTGGGCCGGGTGCCCGTGCTGGTGCGATTCGCGCCGGCCCGTGAGGAGCTGGCGCAGGCGACCGCA
>JALHDK010000217.1 GCA_022838965.1 Actinomycetales bacterium
GGCTGCTCCGGCACCGCGATGGCTTCTCCCCCGGTCTCACGCTCATGCGCGAGCTGGCGAACCTCGAGCTGCACGGTGAAGGCCCCGGGGGTCCGCGAGACGGCTCCCAGCCAGCGGGCCTCGGTGCGG
Source organism: Actinomycetales bacterium (assembly GCA_022838965.1). The sequence continues at coordinate 130 of JALHDK010000217.1, forward strand.
TAGCCGCGGAACACGGTGCCCTCCGCCTCCATGCTCGTGATGAGGGCCTCGTCCCGGGCGGCGGCGGCCGCGCCCGGCTGGTAGACGTCCTGGAGGGCACCGCGGTCGCGGGCCTCCAGCGCCGCGTCACGACGTGCCATCAGGCCTCGGGCGACGCTCTCGGCCTCGGTCGCGTCGAGCACGGCGGACCAGCCGTGCACCGCCCTCGGCGCCGGGCCGGCCGCCCCTGCGAGGAGCATCCCCGCGACGGTCAGCAGCGTGAGCACGGCGGCGATCCGGGGCCACCCGCGCGAGCGCTTCGGTGCGACGAGCACCGTCGGAGCGGCGGCCGCGCGCAGCTGCGCTCCCGCCAGGGCAGCCGCGCCGGGCACGGTCACACTTTCGGCGGAACCGAGAAGGAACGCCCACGTGGAGAAGTCGCGCGCAGCGGGCCGGCGCGCCGGTTCGTCCGCGAGGGCCGAGCCAACCGCGCGCAGCACCCGTTCGTCGTCACCGCTCGCCCAGGCGAGGGTACGCGCCAGGGACCAGACGTCGGATGCGGCCGTGGCCGGCCCGTCGTCCAGTTCCGGGGGAATGTACCCGGTGTGACCGCGCTCCGCGCCACCGTGCCCGACGACGTCGACGAGGACGGGTGTGCCTCCGGGCCCGAGCAGGATGTTCGCCGGGGAGACGTCTCCGTGGACGAGCCCCCGGGTGTGCATCGCCGCCAGCGCATCCGCAATCGCGCGCCACAGGGTGACCACCTCGGCCGGAGGGAGCCAGGATCGGGCCGCGACGAGCGCCGCGAGCGAGGGTCCCACGACGAGGTCCATGATCACCGCGGCCCGGTTGCCAGCAACATCGACCACGTCCCGGACGCGAGGCAGGTGTGGGTGACGGAGATGGCCGAGCTCGCGCACCCGGTCCACGCGGTCGTCACGGGGCACGATGCACGCGACGCCCGCCCGACCGTCCCGCCCCCGCACGGCCACGGCGGTTCCACCGGCGCCGAAGCCGGCGACCCCGGTGATCTCGTATCCCTTGATCGCGATCTGTTCCTCCACGTCCGCCAAACTAGTACGCGTCACCGGCCCCGCCGTCGTCGTCCACAGGTCAGCCGCTGACGCCGGACCTGATCGGAGCCGATAGAATCTGGAGCCATGTCGAATCCGACCGGGGCATCGAAATCCAGGAAGCGTCGCTGGTACCACAACCTGTTCGACGCATATCGCCTCGCTGCCGATGCCGAGCCGTGGCTGGGGTGGGCCCTGCTCGGCACGGTCCTCGCCGTCATCGGGGCGGGTGTCGGCATCGGCTACGCCGTGGGGCATCCCGTGTATGCGGGGTTCCTGGGTGGCATGCTCGGCCTGACCCTTGCGATGTCGCTGCTCGCGTGGCGGGTGCGGAAGGTGACGTACGCCCAGATCGAGGGCCAGCCCGGGGCATCGATCGCCGTCCTGGACCAGATCAAGCGCGGCTGGAACATCGAGCGGGAGCCCGTTGCGGTGAACCCGCGCACCCAGGACCTGGTGTTCCGCATGGTCGGACGTCCCGGGATCGTGCTGATCTCCGAGGGTCCGGCGGCCCGGACGAAGAAGCTCCTCAAGGACGAGGAACGCAAGGTCACGCGTGTGGCCCCCAACGTCCCCGTCCACTTCATCCAGGTGGGCAACGAGGACGATCAGGTGCCACTCGCGAAGTTGCAGTCGGCGGTACGGAAGCTGCCGAAGAAGCTCACGGCCGAGGAAGTGGCCCAGGTGGCGAACCGGCTACGCTCGCTGGGCGGAGTGCGCCCCCCGATCCCCAAGGGCATCGACCCCTACCGCGCGCGCCCCAACCGCAAGGCCATGAAGGGCCGCTGAACGCGCGCCGCGTAACACTTTCGTCATGTTGAAGTGACACCCGGGTAACTGCTCGTCGCTACGTTGGGACCAGCCCGCCACGTGGTGGGATCCCGTCGAGTGACATGAGGAGCAGTCGATGTTCTCAAACGCCGAGGAAGCGATCGCCTACACCCGTCAGGAGGGCGTCGAATTCATCGACGTTCGCTTCTGCGACCTGCCCGGGGTCATGCAGCACTTCAACATCCCCGTCGAGACCTTCACGGATGACGTCTTCACCGAGGGGCTGATGTTCGATGGCTCGTCCATCCGCGGCTTCCAGGCGATCCACGAGTCGGACATGAAGCTCATTCCCGATGTCGGCACCGCGTTCCTCGACCCGTTCCGGGTGGCGAAGACCCTCGTGGTGAACTTCTCGATCGTCGACCCGTTCACGGATGAGGTCTACTCGCGTGACCCCCGCAACATCGCGGCGAAGGCCGAGGCCCACCTGCGCTCCACCGGCATCGCGGACACGGTCTACATCGGAGCCGAGGCGGAGTTCTACATCTTCGACGACGTCCGATTCGCGACCAGCGCCCAGTCCAGCTACTACCACATCGACTCGAACGAGGCCGCGTGGAACACCGGCCGCGCCGAGGAGGGCGGCAACCGGGGCTACAAGACGCGGTTCAAGGGGGGCTACTTCCCGGTGTCCCCGAACGACCAGATGGCCGACCTGCGCGACGAGATGGTCCAGACCCTGCAGGAGGTCGGCCTCGCCGTCGAACGCGCCCACCACGAGGTCGGCACCGCCGGCCAGATGGAGATCAACTACCGGTTCAACTCGTTGCTGGCCGCGGCCGACGACATGATGAAGTTCAAGTACGTCATCAAGAACACGGCCTGGGCGGCCGGGAAGACGGCAACGTTCATGCCGAAGCCGCTCTTCGGTGACAACGGTTCGGGCATGCACACCCACGTCTCGCTCTGGAAGGACGGTAACCCGCTCTTCGCGGACGAGAAGGGGTACGGCGGTCTCTCGGACATCGCCCGCTGGTTCATCGGCGGCCTGCTCCAGCACGCACCGTCGCTCCTCGCGTTCACCAACCCGTCGGTCAACTCCTATCACCGGCT
>JALHDK010000218.1 GCA_022838965.1 Actinomycetales bacterium
CGAGCTTCGCCGCGGGCTCGGCGACCTGCGTTGGAAGGAGGAGGACCTCGCGGGGTACCGCGCCGGCATCGAGCGATCCATCGAGGAGAGGGCTCGCGACCAGGTGGCGTCGTTGGAGCGCCAGTTGGACGCGTTGCGTGAGGACCACCGACGGGACCGCGACCTGGTCATCTCGCTCGAGTCACAGTTGGCCGCGTCGCGCGACCTCCTGGCGCGGTTCGGGGACGACCCCGCCGAGATCGAGAAGCGCATCGCGCAGCAGGCGAAGAAGATCAGCGACCTCGAGAAGGAGCTGCTCCGTCGCCCGAGCGCAAGCGACAAGGAGCTCTTGGTCACCCTGCAAGAGCAGGAGCGTGTTTGGGCGGCTGAACGAGACCGGTTGGTTCGTGAGATCACGCAGCTCAAGGCGGAGCAGAGCCGCTGGCTCACCGGCGTCGCTGACCTCGAGCAGCAACGGGAACGTCGCGAGATCGCGGAGCGCCGACTCGAGGTCCTCGCCGGAGAAATGGAGAAGTACAAGGCCGACGTCGACCGGATGCGCGCCCTGTACGAGCGCCCTGAGGAGCGGGCCGCGCGTGTTGGAGCGATCGAGGAGCCGTGGCGTACGGACTTCAAGCGCGCCGAGGGCAGCACGCCGAAGGAGCTCGACTGGCTCAACGGTATCGTGGCCGCGTGCGAGAACAGCGGCATGCGCTTCCCGAAGCGCCTGGTCCACGCCTTCCACACGTCGCTCAAGGCCGCGGAGCTGTCACCGTTGACGGTGCTGGCTGGCGTGAGCGGCACCGGCAAGTCGGAGCTTCCTCGGCTCTACTCGCGCTTCGGCGGGCTCGGGTTCCTCTCGCTCGCGGTCCAGCCGAACTGGGACAGCCCGCAGTCGTTGTTCGGCTTCTTCAACTCAGTCGACAACAGATTCAACGCGACGACGGTCCTGCGTGCGATGGTGCAGGCTCAGCACGAGCGTGACCACGAGACCTACAAGCACGGGCTCTCGGACCGGCTCTTGTTGGTCTTGCTCGACGAGATGAACCTCGCTCACGTGGAGCAGTACTTCAGCGACCTGCTCAGCCGACTCGAGCAGCGTCGTGGCGAGAGTCGAGACATCACGCTCGACATCGACCTCGGTGCCGGCATGCCGCCGTACCCGCTGCGCCTCGGTCGGAACGTGCTCTGGGTGGGCACGATGAACGAGGACGAGACGACCAAGGCTCTGTCCGACAAGGTCGTTGACCGTTCGAACCTGCTGTACTTCCCGCGTCCGCGTGAGCTTCACAGCCGCACGGAGGTCACCCTCGGCCCGGAGTCGCCGTTGCTCGCGGAGAGCGCATGGCGCGAGTGGCTGCAGCTTCGTTCTCCGTTCACGTCGGACGAGCTCAAGCCGTTCAAGGAGGGGCTCCAGGAGATCAACTCTCGGCTCGAATACGTGGGCCGCGCCCTCGGTCACCGTGTGTGGCAGTCGGTCGAGTACTACATGGCGAACCACCCCGAGGTGATCGACGCACGCGCGCGGCAGGATGCAGACGCGCTCCAGCGCACGTTGCGACGTGCCTACGAGGACCAACTCGTCCTCAAGGTGATGCCGAAGCTCCGGGGTATCGAGACCACTGGCGACTCGAAGCGCAACTGCCTCGACCCCATACGCAAGCAGCTCGACAGCGCCGACATGGGTCTCGGGCTGTCGGACGACTTCGACATCGCATGCCGAGTGGGACACGGCGCGTTCGTCTGGAACAGCGCGAGGTATCTGGAGAACGCTGAATGAAGAAGGCTCGCGCGGCGCGCGACCGCGCCGCTCCCAAGACGGCGGCGCTGCCGCCGCCGCTCCCGCAGTTCGACGAGTTGGACGCTCTCGCGGCGTCCACTACGCCGACCGTGGAGGCGGCTTGGTGGATCTCCCATCAGGTCCCGGAGCACGTCTTCGCGACGATCGCGCACGGCGATCGCCGCACTGGCGACCCTCTCCCGAGACCTCTCACGGAGATCCTTCGCGACGTTCGAAGCGCGACCTCGAAGGGAAGTCGGCCGTTTCCGCGCGATCGCCTACTCGTCGCCGCCGAGTTCACCGCCGACTCCCTGGAGCACTTGCTCGACCGGCATCGCCATCGAACCGTCAGGATCCACGAGCAGCTCCCGTTCCATCAGCTTCGCGAGGTCGATACCCGATCGATGGCGTGGCTTGCCCGACAGCCCGGAAGGAACATCCGCGAGAAGCTCTCGGGCCGCACCCATGCGCTGGGCGTGAAGCGCGACCTGTCCGTCGACACGACCGAGAACCGGCTCCTCCGCTCGTTCGCCAAGCTTCTCGTTCGGCGAGCCAGCACCCGGCTGGACAACAGAGACGCCTACGACGGGACGGCCGAGGATGTAGAGCGTGTGCGTCGGCTGGAGGAGTGCGTTCGCCTCTGCGATGAGCGGATGAGACGGTCCGAGCTCGCCGAGGTCCCGACGCTGACCCGCCTGCAGCCCAACAACGTCTTGCTGAGCGACCCGCACTACTCGCGGGTGTTTCGCGCATGGAAGTGGCTGCGCGACGATGAGGAGGCACTGCGTCAGTCCTGGAACGACACCCTCCAGCGCACCCGCGTCCTTCTGTGCTGGATGGTCGCGGCGCAGCTCGTGACCCGTGAGCGGGTGGTTGTCGCGGAGACGCTGGGCCGCGTCCTCACGGGACGCGGCGACGAGCACCACCTGGGAGTTGAGGTGCTGGGCGCCGAGACCGTCGGTTCCGACTGGTTTCTGAACCCGCCGCTTCACTTCTTGGTGTTGCCCAGCGGGCACAACGACGCGGCGTTCCGCATCCGTCTCTCGCTGGAGGGGGAGTTCATCCTCGCCCATGTCGCCAGCTTGGGCGGGCGAGGGCTTCTCGTGGAGGAGTCAGTCTCTGCGCTCGCCTTCGAGGTGCGGCCCACCTCGGAACGGCTCCAGCCTCAGCGGGGGATCGGCATCGCGATCGACGGCTTGGAGACCTCGCTTCGTGGGGCGGACCGCGCGTTCGCC
>JALHDK010000013.1 GCA_022838965.1 Actinomycetales bacterium
CTACCGCAAGGAGAAGGCCTCCACGATCCTCGCGGACGTCATCCAGCAGACTCCGCTCGGCATCAAGGGCAAGATCCACTTCCTGTTCCTCGCGATGATCGTGGCCGCCGTGGCGGTCGTCCCCTCACTCGACCTGCACGCCATCGAGACCGGCAGTGCCAGCTTCGCCCAGATGGTGCCGTGGCGCGAACTGGTGTTCATCACAGCCGGCGCCCTCTCCTACTTCCTCGGCGACAAGGTGGCCCGGTTCGTCAGCAACGAGTTCTCCTGGACCCCGATCCTCGAGGTGGCCGCGCTGTTCATCGGCATCTTCCTCACGATGATGCCGGCCCTGAAGTTCCTCTCCCAGATCGCCCCCAAGCTCCCCCTCAACGAGCTCACCTTCTTCGCCTTCTCGGGGAGCCTCTCCGCCGTCCTGGACAACGCCCCGACCTACGTGACGTTCTTCGAGATGGCGCGGCAACTCGAGGGCGAGCCGCGCATCGCCGACGTGCCGGAGGTGTACCTGGTGTCCATCTCGCTGGGCGCCGTGTTCATGGGCGCGATGACCTACATCGGCAACGGCCCGAACTTCATGACCAAGGCCGTGGCGGACTCCCGCGGCGTGGCGATGCCCAGCTTCGGCGGCTACGTGGTCTGGTCCGGCCGGGACCTGCTCCCGGTCCTCGTCGCCATGGCGCTGATCTTCATCGCCCCGCAGTTCTGGCTCAAGATCATCGGCATCCTGCTCGCCGTGTTCCTGCTGGCCCGGGCCGTGATGGTGCTGCGCACGCCGTCCGAGGCTGCCGTCGAGAAGCCCCTGGACGAGGTGAAGGTCTGACGCCCCACCCCTCCGCTCCCCATCGCCCTCTCCCTCGCCCTCAGGCGAGCGAGAGGGCGATGCCGTCGAGGATGTCGTGCTCGGACGTCGTCGTGGTCTCGAGCACGCCACCGGAGGCGACGACGTCGCGCTGCACCCGCGCCATGACCTCCGACCACACGAGCGCGCCCGCCGCGATGACGTCCACCCGGCCCGGGTGAAGGTAGCCGCGGCCCGCACGTTCCTCGTGAGTCGCACGCAGGTACCACTCGCAGGCCTCCTGCGCCGCCGCGATGGTCATGGTGGCGCCGTCGATGAGGGCCGGATCGTAGTGGTCGAGGCCCAGGACCTCACCCGTGATGGAGGTGATCGTGCCGGCCACCCCCACGAGGGTGCGCGTGGCGCCGAGGTCGACGACGCCGGCCGCCACGTCCAGGGCGGCGCGGATGTCCGCGCGGGCGGCGGCCAGCTCGGACGCGGTGGGCGGATCGGTGTGCAGGTGCCGCTCCTTCATCCGCACCGCACCGATGTCCATGGAGTGCCCTGCGCTCACCCGCCCGTCGGAGCCGAGCACGAGTTCCGTGGACCCCCCGCCGATGTCCACGACGAGGACCGGCTGGGGGCGATCGCGCAGCACCGACGTGGCACCGCTGAAGGACAGCCTCGCCTCCTCCTCGCCACTGATGATCTCCGGCTCCACCCCGATCAGGTCACGCACGCCGTCGACGAATTCCTGCCGGTTCGCAGCGTCGCGCGTCGCCGAGGTGGCGACGTAGCGGATCCGTTCGACGCCGAGTTCGCGGCACTCCCGGGCGTAGCGGGCGGTGGTGTCCAGCGCACGGGCGAGGGCGGCCGGGTCCAGCATCCCGGTCCGGTCGACGCCCTGCCCCAGCCGGACGATCTCCATGCGCCGCACCACGTCGGTCAGCACGCCGCCGACGACGTCCGCCACGAGGAGGCGGATGGAGTTGGTCCCGCAGTCAATGCCAGCCACACGAGTCACGGACCAACTCTGCCACGTCCGGGCGACACGATCGCCGGAAGGGCGCTCAGCAGGAGCAGACGCGCGCCGACCACACCCCCGCGGCCTCGAGCCGGGCCAGCACCTCGTCGCCGAAGGGGTTCACCCCCGGGCCGGCGGCCAGGGCGTGGCCGACCAGGGCGTGCAGGCACTTGACGCGGGTCGGCATGCCGCCCGCGGAGACGCCGGCGATCTCCGGCACGGGGGCACCGAGCCGCGCCCGGCGGGCGAGGTAGTCCTCGTGGGCCTGCTGGTAGGCCGCCCGCAGCCCGGAGTCGTCCGCGAGGCGCCGGTTCATCTCCTCCATGACGCCCGCCGCCTCGAGCGTCGACACCGCCCGCACGGCGGCCGGGGAGGTGAGGTAGAACGTCGTCGGGAAGGGGGTGCCGTCGTCGAGGCGGGGGGCCGTGGTCACGACCAGGGGCCGGCCGCAGACGCAGCGGGCCGCGATGTCGAGGACGCCGCGCGGCACCCGGCCGAGCTGCTCCTCGAGGACGGCCAGGTCGGCGGCGCTCACCGTCACTGGTCGGCTGGCGGGTCGGCCACGGCCGGGTCCGCCGCTGACGGCCCCGCCTCGGCGGGATCCGGGTTCGCCGCCGCCCCGGCGAGGCGCACCGAGTCCCACATCTCCGCGTACCAGGCGCGGGCGGGCGGGATGTAGCCCATCTCCTCCTGGTACGCACGCTCCGCCTCCTCCCCCACGACCACCTCGGGATCGACGACGACGTACGGCCGCTGCCCGGGCATCACGTAGCCGAGCCGTTCGCGGGCCTGCGAGCGCACGTAGTCCGGGTCATCCCAGCGGTCGATGGCGGCCTGCAGCTGGTCGTTGCGCGCCTCGAGGGCGAGCACCTGCTCGTCGAGCCGCCGCTCCTGCTCCTGCTGCCGCAGGTAGTAGCGCAGGGTGGGGGTGACGAGCACGAACGCCACCGCGAGCACCAGGGTGAGGACGATCGCGCGCCAACTGATCGAGACGGTGCCGCTGCGGCCCGTGGAGATGGTGAGGTGGGAGCCGCGGGACCTCGGAGCGGCGGGGCGGCCCTTCGCGGGCCGCGAGCTCGCAGGCCGACGGGCGCCCACGTGGTGACTGGGCGTGGTCGGGCGGCGGGCATTCACCTCACCATTGTGCGACGCCGGAGACGCGAAACCGGGGAGCAGGAGACGCGAGTCTCCCGCTCCCCGGGCGTGCGCGGCTACTTCGCCCAGCGCGGGAAGGCCGACCTGCCCGCGTAGACCGCGGCCTCGTCGAGCTCCTCCTCGATGCGGAGCAACTGGTTGTACTTGGCGACGCGCTCGGTGCGGGCGGGGGCACCGGTCTTGATCTGGCCGGCGTTGGTGGCCACGGCCAGGTCGGCGATCGTGGTGTCCTCGGTCTCGCCGGAGCGGTGCGATGTCATCGAGCGGTAGCCGTTGCGGTGGGCGGTCTCCACCGCGTCGAGCGTCTCGGTGAGCGAACCGATCTGGTTCACCTTCACGAGGAGCGCGTTCGCGGCACCCAGCTGGATGCCCCTGGCCAGACGCTCCGGGTTGGTGACGAACAGGTCGTCACCAACGATCTGCACGCGCGAGCCGATCTTCCGGGTGAGTTCCACCCAGCTGTCCCACTCGTCCTCGGAGAGCGGGTCCTCGATGGAGACGAGCGGGTAGTCGCCGATGAGGGTCTCGTAGTAGGCGATCATCCACTCGGGCGCCTGGGCCTTGCCCTCGAACTGGTAGGCGCCGTCCTTGAAGAACTCGGTGGCGGCCACGTCGAGGGCGAGCGCAACGTCCTCACCGGGCGTGAAGCCAGCCTTCTCGATGGCCACGAGGATGAGGTCGAGGGCGGCGCGGTTGGACTCGAGGTTCGGCGCGAAGCCACCCTCGTCGCCGAGGCCGGTGGCGAGGCCCTTGCCCTTGAGAACGGACTTGAGCGAGTGGTACACCTCGGCGCCGTAGCGCAGCGCCTCACGGAAGCTGGCGGCACCGATCGGCGCGATCATGAACTCCTGGATGTCCACGTTCGAGTCGGCGTGCGAACCACCGTTGAGGATGTTCATCATCGGGACGGGCAGGAGATGCGCGTTCGGGCCGCCGAGGTAGCGGAACAGCGGCAGGTTGGAGGCATCCGCGGCAGCCTTCGCCACCGCCAGCGATACGCCGAGGATCGCGTTGGCACCGAGCTTGCTCTTGTTCGGTGTCCCGTCCAGATCGATCAGGGCCTGATCGATCAGGCGCTGCTCGGTGGCGTCCATGCCCAGGATCTCGGGGGCGATCACGTCCATGACGGCATCCACCGCCTCCTGGACGCCCTTGCCGAGGTACCGGCTCTTGTCGCCATCACGGCGCTCGACAGCCTCGAAGGCACCGGTCGACGCACCGGAGGGAACGGCGGCACGAGCGACAGTCCCGTCCTCGAGCTGCACCTCCACCTCGATGGTCGGGTTGCCACGGGAGTCGAGGATCTCGCGGGCTCCAACGGCTTCAATACTGGCCACAGGGTCTCCTAAGTGTCGGGGTTGACGGACGTCACCACCCTAGTGGGTCACGGCTGGGTCACGAAGAGACTTCTCGCCCGGAAGGGCCGCAACGCGCGGACCCGCTACTCCCCCGCCCTCTCCTGCGCGAGCGCGGCGTCGCGCAGCGCCGCCGTCCAGCGCCGCAACTCGGTCTCCGGGTCGAGGCCCGCGTCCACGGCCGCCAGGACCGCCGCGCCGAGCCGGCCCGCCGGCGACGACGGCGCGACCTCCCCCTCCAGCCCGGCCCCGAGGGCGGCGGGGTCGAGGCCCGCCCTGCGCAGCCGGTTCACCGTCGTGGTGGCGCGTTCCATGGCGGGCAGGCCGCGCGGGATGCGATCCAGAGCTGCGGCGAGCTCGCCGCCCGGATGCGCGTCCTCCCCCGCCTCGGCCCGCTCCGCGGCCTTGATGGCGCGCCAGTTCGTGACCACCTCCTCCGCCCCGGAGACCTCGACGTCGCCGAAGACGTGCGGGTGACGGCGCTGCAGCTTGGTGACGAGGGCGACGGCGACCTCGTCGATGTCGAAGTCGCCCGCCTCGGCGGCGATGCGGGCGTGGAAGAGGACCTGGAGAAGCAGGTCGCCGAGCTCGTCGGCGAGCTTGACGGGGTCACCGGAGTCCACGGCCTCGGCAACCTCGTAGGCCTCCTCAATCGCGTACGGGACGAGCGAGGCATGGGTCTGCTCCCGGTCCCACGGGCAGCCGCCGGGCGCGCGGAGGCGGTCCATGACCGCGACGGCGTCGAGGAGCCGCGCTCCCACCGGCTCGGTCACTCGACCGGGGTGTCCGAATGGATCCAGTCGAAGGTGGCCTCGGCGAGGACGCCGTTCTGGTCGTAGGAGCCGTAGCGGGGGCTTAGCTGGATGTCGGCGTGCTGGAAGGCGCCGAGCATCTGGCTGGAGATCTCGGCAGCGTTCTCGTGCACCGAGAGCTGGTCCATGAGGGAGAGGTAGCGGCCTGCCGCGAGGCCCGACGAGGGCACCTCGGCCCTGTCGAGAACCTCACCGCCCACCATCACGGCGTACTGGTTGAGGAAGTCCACCACCTCGCCGTCGGAGACCACCATGTCGTGCTCGCCCGCCACGGGCGTGACCACCTTCTCCTTCACGAGGGCGTCGACGACGGCGGCCTGGTTGGGTTTCGATCCGAGCACCCGGCCGAACATGGCGGTGGCGGAGGCGACGTCGCTCTCGGAGATGCGGACGCCGTCGACTGTGGCGGCCGTCCCCGGCAGGGTGGAGCAGCCGGCGACCAGCGCGGCGGTGGCGGCGAGCGCGCCCAGGATACGGATGCGGCGAGACACCAGATTCCTCCTCGGTCGAACTGCTCCCATCCTAAGTCCTGGCGGGCTGCGGACCACCGCTGCCGGCGGCCACCCCGATCGGAGCGGTCACGGCGAGCAGCTGGTCGAGCCATTCCAGCAAGGGGGCGTCGGCGAGCGGCCGGCCCCCCACCTTCGCGGTCCGGGGGAACGGCACGAGGATCGCGCGGACCGCGGGCTTCAGCACGGTACCGGGGTAGAGCCGCTTCAGGCGCAGCTGCGCGGACTCCGGCAGCTCCACAGGGGCGAGCCGGATGTAACCGCCCTGGGTGGTGATCTCGCCCACCCCCACGTCCCGGGCGCGCGACCGTACCGCGGACACCGCGAACAGCCGCTCCACGGGCTCCGGCACAGCGCCGTAGCGGTCGGTGAGCTCGGCACGGATGGCGGCGATGTCGTCGGGCCCCCCGGCGGCCGCGATCTTGGAATAGGCCTCGAGGCGCAGGCGCTCGTGGGCGATGTAGTCGTGCGGGATGTGGGCGTTGATGGGCAGTTCGATGCGGACCTCGGTCTTCTCCGGCTCCTTCTCGCCGCGGTAGTCCGCCACGGCCTCGGCCACCATGCGGACGTACAGGTCGAAGCCCACGCCCTCGATGTGCCCGGACTGCTCGCCGCCCAGCAGGTTGCCGGCACCGCGGATCTCGAGGTCCTTGAGCGCCACCTGGATGCCGGCGCCCAGGTCGGTGTGGGCGGCGATGGTCTGGAGCCGGTCGTGGGCGGTCTCGGTGAGCGCCCGGTCCGGAGGGTAGAAGAAGTAGGCGTAGGCGCGCTCCCGGCCGCGACCGACGCGTCCGCGCAGCTGGTGGAGCTGGGACAGGCCCATGAGCTCGGCCCGCTCCACGATGAGGGTGTTGGCGTTCGCGATGTCCAGGCCGGTCTCCACGATGGTGGTGCAGACGAGGACGTCGAACTCGCGGTTCCAGAAGTCCACGATCACGCGCTCGAGCTGGTGCTCGTTCATCTTCCCGTGGGCGACCGCGATCCGTGCCTCCGGCACCAGCTCGGCCAGCCGCGCGGCCGCGGCGTTGATGGACTGCACGCGGTTGTGGATGACGAACACCTGGCCCTCGCGCAGCAGCTCGCGCCGGATGGCGGCCGCCACCTGCTTCTCCTCGTAGGGGCCCACGAAGGTGAGCACGGGGTGGCGCTCCTCGGGAGGGGTGGCGAGGGTGGACATCTCCCGGATCCCGGTGACCGCCATCTCGAGGGTGCGCGGGATGGGCGTGGCGGACATGGCGAGGACGTCCACGTTGGTGCGGAGTTGCTTGAGCGTCTCCTTGTGCTCCACCCCGAAGCGCTGCTCCTCGTCGATGATCACGAGTCCGAGGTCCTTGAAGTGCACCTCTCCGGTGATGAGGCGGTGGGTGCCGATGACCACGTCCACCGTGCCGGCCCGCAGGCCGGCCTTGACGTCCGCCGCCTCCTTGTCCGACTGGAAGCGGGACAGGGCCTTCACCGTGATCGGGAAGCCGGCGTACCGCTCGGAGAAGGTCTCGTAGTGCTGCTGCACGAGCAGGGTGGTGGGGACGAGCACGGCCACCTGCTTGCCGTCCTGCACCGCCTTGAACGCGGCGCGGACCGCGATCTCGGTCTTGCCGTAGCCCACGTCTCCGGAGATCAGCCGGTCCATGGGGGTGGGTTTCTCCATGTCAGCCTTGACCTCGTCGATGGTGACGAGCTGGTCCGGGGTCTCGGTGTACGCGAAGGCGTCCTCCAGCTCGCGTTGCCAGGGTGTGTCCGGGCCGAAGGCGTGGCCCTTGGTGGCCATGCGGGCGGCGTAGAGGCGGATGAGTTCGCCGGCGATCTCGCGGACGGCCTTGCGGGCGCGGGCGCGGGTCCTGGCCCAGTCGCTGCCGCCCAGCTTGTTGAGGGCCGGGGAGTCGCCGCCGGCGTACCGGGTGACCTGGTCGAGGGAGTCGGTGGGCACGTAGAGCAGGTCACCGCGGCCGTCCCCGCCGCGCTTGGACTGGGCGTACTCGATCACCAGGTACTCGCGGGTGGTGGCGTCCGGGCCGCGCCCCACCGTGCGTTGCACCAGCTCCACGAACCGCCCGACGCCGTGCTGCTCGTGGACCACGTAGTCGCCGGGCTTGAGGGCGAGTGGGTCCACCACGTTGCGGCGGCGCGCCGGCATCTTCCGCATGTCCCGGGTGGAGGTGCCCGCGCGGCCGGTGATGTCGGTCTCGGTGAGGACCGCGAGCTTGAGGGCCTCGGCGACGAACCCGCGGCCGGTGCGGGAGGTGGTGACCTGGACGACGCCGGGGGGCGGCGGCGTCGGGACGCCGCCCACGGTGGTGGCGGCGACGTCGGCGGCGCGGAGCTGCTCGGCCATGCGTCGGCCGGGGCCGGGGCCCTCGGTGGTGAGGACGAGGCGCCACCCGTCGCGGACGAGGGTGCGCATGTCGCGCAGCGCCCCCTCGACGTCGCCGCGGTAGGGACGGACGTCGCGGGCGGCGACGCGGATCACGCCGGTGGTGTCATCGACGCCGTCGGCGTCCTCGTCGAGGAAGGGGGCGAGGTCGGCGTCGGCGGGCAGGGAGGTGAGGGACCACCAGCCGAGGCCGCGGGTGAGGGCGAGGGCGCGGGCCTCGGCGAGCTGGGCGAAGGACGCCTCGTTGAGACGCACGGGGACGTTGCCGCCGGCGGCGGCGGACGACCAGGCCGCGGCGAGGAACTCGGCGGTGGTGGCGACGAGGTCCTCGGCACGCCGGCGGATCCGCTCCGGTTCGGAGAGCATCACGAGGGTGTCCGCGGGGACGAGGTCGAGGACGGGCTGCATGCCGTCCACGAGGGCGGGGGTGAGCGCCTCCATGCCCTCGACGGCGATGCCGCCCGCGATGCGGTCCAGCATGTCCGTGGCGCCCGGGAGGGCGCCGATGAGGTCGCGGGCGCGCTGGCGGACGGCGTCGGTGAGGATGAGTTCGCGGGCAGGCGGCGCCCACAGGCGGTCCACCGTGTCCATGGAGCGCTGGTCCGCGACGGAGAAGGCGCGGATCTCGTCCACGGTGTCGCCGAAGAACTCGATGCGGAGCGGGTGGGGTTCGGTGGGGGGGAAGACGTCGAGCAGGCCGCCGCGGACGGCGAACTCGCCGCGCCGCTCGACCATGTCCACGCGCGTGTACGCCGCGTTGACGAGGGCGACTTCGACCTGCCGCATCCCGGCCTCGTCCCCGACGCGCAGCGAGACCGGGCTGAGGTCCCCCAGACCGCGGGCCACCGGTTGCAGGAGCGCGCGGACGGGCATGAGGATGACGCGCGGGGCATCCGTGCGGGGGCTGGTGGGGTCCGGGTGTGCGAGGCGGCGCAGGACGGCGAGACGGCGGGCGACGGTGTCCGCACGGGGCGAGAGGCGCTCGTGGGGCAGGGTCTCCCACGCGGGGAAGACCGCGACGGCGTGCTCGGGGAGGTAGGAACGCAGCGCGGCCTGCGCCTCCTCCGATTCGCGGGTGGTGGCGGTGACGACGACGATCGGCCGCTGCTCCGCGGCCCGCGCGACGAGGGGGGCGCGCACGCCCAGAGGGACCGTGATGCTGAGCATGCCCCGCGCGGGCACACGTTCCAGCGCGGCCGCGAAACCCGGGTCCGTGCCAAGGAGGGGGAGCAGGCCGGTGAGGTCCATAACGCCGGCAAGTCTAGATGACGGGGGTGTCGGGGAGGTGCCTCGCTACTGTGGGGTACAGCATGCTGCAGGCACTGGTCGTCTCCCTGCTCGCGGGCCTGGCCACCTCCATCGGTGGCCTCCTCGCGATGCATCGGCGCACCCTGGAACGGGAGTACCTCGCGGTGAGTCTGGCGTTCGCCGCCGGGGCGATGCTGCTGGTCTCGTTCATGGAGATCCTGCCGCTGGGGGTGGACGCGATGCTCGAGACGCAGCCGCCCCGGGCGGCGCAGGCGATCGTGTACCTCGCGTTCTTCGGCGGGATCGGGATGGTGCTGGCGATCGACCGGTTCCTGCCCTCCTCGTTGAACCCCAGCGAGATCGAGGGTCGCGAGGCGGCGATGACCGAGCGGGATGCCTCCCACAACCTGCACCTGCTGCGGTCGGGTGTGCTGGTGGGCCTGGTGCTGGCACTGCACAACTTCCCCGAAGGGATGGCCACCTTCTTCACCACCTATCAGCAGCCCTCCATCGGCATCACGCTGGCGGTGGCGATCGCGATCCACAACGTCCCGGAGGGCATCGCGGTGGCGGCGCCGGTGTTCGCGGCCACGAAATCACGCCGCAAGGCGCTGTGGTGGGCGACGCTGTCCGGGCTGACGGAGCCGCTGGGGGGCCTGATTGCGGCGGCGCTCATCGCGTGGGTGGTGCCGGCCAGCTTCTTCGGGGTGTTCTACGGGGTGGTGGCGGGGATGATGGTGTTCCTGGCGCTGGACGAGCTGCTGCCCGCTTCGTGGCGGTACAACACCGCGAACCACCAGACGATCTACGGGATGGTCTCGGGGCTGGCGATCGTGGCGGTCAGTCTCGTGCTGTTCGCGGGGGGGTGAGGCTCGTGCCGCCACCATCCGATCGCAGTGCCCAGGTCAGCCTCACGCTTCGGCGAACTGAGTCGCATGGAGGTCTGCATACAATCCCCCCGCCGCCAGCAGTTCGGCGTGGGTGCCTCTCTCCACCACCCGACCGCCCGCGAGCACCACGATCGTGTCCGCCGCCCGGACTGTCGAGAGGCGGTGTGCGATCACCACGCTGGTGCGGCCCACCATGGCGCGGTCCAACGCCTTCTGGACAGCTGCCTCCGACTCGGAATCCAGGTGGGCGGTGGCCTCGTCCAGCACCACGATGCGTGGCGAGCGCAGCAACATGCGCGCGATGGCCACGCGCTGCTTCTCCCCACCGGAGAGTCGATGGCCGCGGTCTCCCACCACCGTGTCCAGACCGTCAGGGAGGCGGCCCACCAGTCCTGCCACCTGCGCGTCGGCCAGCGCCTCCCACATCTCCGCCTCGGTGGCATCCGCGCGTCCGTAGGCCAGGTTCGCCCGGATGGTGTCGTGGAAGAGGTGAGCGTCCTGGGTCACCACGCCGAGCGCGCGGTGCAATGACTCCGACCTCACCTGACGGACGTCGATCCCACCCACCTCCACCACACCGGAATCCGGGTCGTACAGCCGGGCGATCAGCGAAGTGACGGTGGTCTTGCCCGCGCCGGACGGGCCAACCAGTGCAAGCATTTCGCCTGGCCGCGCCGCGAAGCTGACGCCCTGCAGCACGGGGCCCTCGGCAGTGGCACCGGTCGCCGTGGTCAAGGGCTCGCCGCTCCCGTCGGCGGTGGGTGACTCCAGGGAGAGAAGTGAGACCTCCTCTCCACGCGGATAGGTGAAGGTCACATCGCGGAGCGTGACACCGAGCGGACCCGGCGGCAGATCGCGGGCGTCCGCGGCATCGGAGAGCATCGGCTTGAGGTCGAGCACCTCAAAGACCCGCTCGAAGCTCACCAGGGCGCTCATCACGTCGACCTGCACGTTGGACAATCCGGTGATGGGCCCGTACAGCCGGCCCAGCAGCCCGGCAAACGCCACGAGCGTGCCCACGGTGATGGTTCCCGCGATCGCGAGGACTCCGCCAACGCCGTACACGAGTGCCGTGGCGAGCGAGGCCATCGCCGCCAGAGAGGCAAAGAAGACCCGGTTGGACATGGCCTGCTTCACGCCAATGTCCCTCACCGCTGCGGCGCGGGCGGCGAACTCGGCCAGTTCCCGCTCTGCCGAGCCGAACAGCTTGACCAGCAGCGCGCCTGCGACATTGAAGCGCTCCGTCATGCGGTTGCCCATCTCCGCGTTCAGCCCCATGGCCTTTCGGCGGTAGCCCGCGAGGCGACGCCCCACCCGCCGCGCGGGCAGCAGGATGAGGGGCACCACGACCAGGGCGACGAGCGTGATCTGCCACGAGAGCAGGAACATCGTGGTGAGCACCGCGGCGAGCGTGACCACGTTCGAGACCAGTGAGGCCAGGGTGGAGGTGAACGCCTGCTGCGCTCCGATAACGTCCGTGTTGAGGCGCGTCACAAGTGACCCGGTCTGCGTTCGGGTGAAGAAGGCGATCGACTGGCGCTGGACGTGGTCGAACACATCGGTGCGCAGGTCGTAGATGAGCCCCTCCCCGATGCGGGCCGAGTACCAGCGCACCAGGAGGTTGAGCGCCGCCTCCACCACGGCGACCACGGCCACGAGGGCGGCGAGGATCACCACCAGACGGCTGTCACCGGTCGCGACCCCGTCGTCGATGATGCGCTGCAGCAAGAGCGGTGTGGCCACCACGAGGAGGGAGGACACGACGGTCAGAACGAGGAAGGTGATGATCTGCCCGAGGTAGGGGCGGGCGTAATCGACCACCCGGCGGGTGGTACCTGGCGTGAGATGGTGGTCCACCACCGCGGAGTCCTTGCGGTAGGAGGACGCGAACCCACCGGGCCCGCCCATGCCCCCGCCACCCACGCTCACGGGGTGGCCTTCGTGTGGAGGTCCATCTGCGCCTTCTCGAAACCGCGGGTCACGACGTCGACGACGGCGTCGGCCGCCTCCTCGACCATGAGGGCCGCCGCTGACTGCTCGGCTTTGGCGAAGTCCCGCAACACGAAGTCGGCGGGGTCCATCTGGCCGGGTGGGCGCCCGATGCCGAGACGGAGGCGGGCGTACTCCCGCGTGCCAAGGTGCTGCGTGAGTGATTTCAGGCCGTTGTGACCACCCTCGCCACCGCCGAACTTGAGGCGGAGCACCCCGGGCGGCAGGTCGAGGTCATCGTGCACCACGAGAAGGTGGTGGGTCTCGATCCCGAGTGCGCGGGCGAGGGCGGCCACCGGACCGCCGGTCACGTTCATGTAGCTCAGCGACTTCGCGAGCACCACCCGGGGCCCGGGGACGCCGCCCGGCAGAACGCCCAGCCGGGCGTCCGCCACGAGGGTGCGCGACCGGTGCGCCACCCAGCGCGCTCCGGCGCGCCGGGCCAGCAGGTCCACAACCATGTGTCCCACGTTGTGCCGGTTGCGGGCGTACCGCTCGCCGGGGTTACCGAGGCCGACGACGAGCCACGGATCGGCCACGTCCTCCTCCTTCCACGCCCCCCGACACACGCGGCGCCCGGGTACGTCAACCGTACCCGGGCACCACTGACGGGATCAGGCTCCAGCCGGCTCGGAGGTCGCCGCGGACGACGCCGCCTCCGCAGCAGCGGCCTCCTCGGCCTCGGCGGCCGCGCGCGGCGAGGACACGACGACGACGGCGGTGTCCGCCGGGACGTCCGTGGTGACGCCGTCCGGCAGTGTCAGATCGGCGACGCGGACGACCGTGCCGTCAGCGAGGTCGGTGACGTCCACCTCGATGGCCTCAGGAATCGCCGTGGCAGGCGCGTGCACCGTGAGGTTCTGCAGTTCCGCGGTGGCGATGGTTCCCGGGGCCGACTCGCCGGTCACGTGAACGGCCACATCCACCGTGACCTTCTCCCCCCGCCGCACGATGACCAGGTCCACATGTTCGATGGCGCGCAGAACCGGATCGATCTGGACGTCCTTGACGAGCGCCAACTCCTTCTTCTTGCCGTACCGCAGGTCCACCACCTGGTTGGCGGAGCCGCGCACGATGAGGAAGGTCTCGTGTTCGGGGAGATTCAGGTGCACGGGCTGGGTGCCGTGGCCGTACAGGACGGCCGGGATGAGACCGGCGCGGCGCGCGCGCCGGGCGGCACCCTTGCCGAACTCGGTGCGCAGGGTGGCGTTCAGCTGGGTCTGGGACATTGACGGCTCCTGTCGGATCGGGCTGGGGCCCCGGCGCGCGATTCGCGCGGAAGGAACGCCGTTCCACCGCGTCGATCACGGAAACCACCCGTGCGGCTTCCCTCGCCGAGGCAACCCGGACATGATATCGGCCCCCGCGAGATCGGGCCAAAGCGGAGCCTCACCGAGGCCGGGTGACGGGCGTGCACGATGGATCCGCACGCCCCACGAAGCGCCTACGAGGCGCCGTCGAACAGCGACGTCACCGACCCGTCGTCGAACACCTCACGGATCGCCCGGGCGATGAGGGGAGCGATCGGGAGGATCGTGAGTCCGTTGAACCGCTTCTCGGAGGTGATCGGGAGCGTGTCCGTGACGATCACCTCCCGGGCGCCGCACTCGGACAGCCGGCGCTGTGCCGGATCGGAGAGGACGCCGTGGGTGGCGGCCACGATCACGTCCTTCGCGCCGGAGGCCATCACCACCCGGACCGCCTCGGAGATGAGGAAATTGGGGGCCGGAGGCGCATGGAAGGTGGTGGGATGGAACTGAACGAACTCGGCGTTGATGATCCTGGCCCCGGCCCTGTTGGCCATGGCCAGGCCGTCGCCGCGGGCCCCCTTGGGGTTGGATGTCCTCAGGAAGATCTGGCCCAGCCCTCCCGTGGCCAGGATCGTCTTTTTTGCGACACAGCGGAAGATAAGGCCCTTCTCCTGATCGAGGAGATAGGCTCCGACGCAGGAATTGGGCTCGTAGACGGCGAGCCGGTTCAGGGAATGATGGGAGGGGGTGAGCAGGTCCACGGCGGTATGCCGGGTCAGCAGGGTGACGTTCGGCTGCTCCCGGAGGGCTTTGACAAGTTCCTCCTCGATCGCCTTGCCCGTCGTATCGGCGGCATGGAGGATCCGCGGGAGCGAATGACTCCCCTCGCGGGCGAGGGAGAGCGTCCCGTCGGAGGTGCGGTCAAAGGCCACTTTGAGCTTGTCCAGAAGGATCTTCTCGACGAGACCCGGCCCCTCTTCCGCAAGGATTCTGACGCTCGGAGGATAGCAGTGCCCGGCCCCGGCGTGGAAGACATCCTCCTGGAGCCTTTCCGGCGAATCCCCCTCTCCGCGGTAGACGATCCCCCCCTGGGCGTAATGGGTGTTCGACTCCTCCGGGTCGGAGGCCCTCGTGACAACGACTACGGAAAGCCCCGCTTCGGCCAGAAGCAGCGCCGCCGTGCCGCCGGCGATCCCGCAGCCCAGGACCAGAACATCCGCTTCGACGCAGACCGTCATCGGATGTCTCCGCCTAGCCGACGCGGAGCATCCGCTCCACGGCCCTCAACGCCCGAAGGCGGATCTCTTCGGGAACGGTCACCTCGTAGCGGAGCAGGCGAAGGGCCTCAAGGGTGTTCTCCAGGGTGATCTTCTCCATGTGGGGGCAGCGGATTCCCCGGTCCCTGAGGAACACCTTGTCGGGCATTTCCGCAGCCAGATAGTCCGCCATGGCCGCCTCGGTCAGCAGGAGGTAGCGGGGATGACGGGTCTCCCGGACGACGCGGATCATGGCCGACGTCCCGCCGCAGAAGTCCACGGCCTCGGCGACCTCGGGGGGACATTCGGGGTGGGCCAGGATGAAGACGTCGGGGTAGCGCCCGCGAATCTCCCGGACCTGCTCTGCCGTGTACCGTTCATGGACCTCGCAGCGCCCCTTCCAGCCGATCATCTGGAAGTCCAGCTCGGGATCGTCACGCTCCCCGTCGAAAGAGGGGAAGATGACGTGCCGGCCCGTGCTGCGGGCCACGTTACGCGCCAGGAACTCGTCGGGAAGGAAGATGACCGTGTCGCTCTTCAGCGAGTTCACCACGGCCGCCGCGTTGCCCGAGGTGCAGCAGATGTCGGTCTCGGCCTTCACGTCGGCGTAGGTGTTGATGTAGGTCACGACGGGGACGCCGGGAAATCGGGCCCGAAGGGCTCTCACGTCCTCTGCGGTGACGCTTTCGGCGAGAGAGCATCCGGCGCCGCGGGCCGGGATGAGGACCCTGCTGGCGGGCGAGAGGATCTTGGCCGTCTCGGCCATGAACTCCACCCCGCAGAAGACGATCACGTCCCTGCCCGCCCCGGCGGCGATGCGGCTCAACTCAAGGGAATCTCCCGTGTAGTCGCTGACGAACTCGAGGATGGCCGTCTCCATATAGTTGTGGCCCAGGATCACGGCGTTCCGCTCCGCCTTGAGCCGTTCGATCTCCGCCACGACCCGGACCTTGCGCTCCAGGATCTCCGGAGAGTCGGTCCGCCCCAGACGCGCCGACATCTCGATGAAACGCTGCCTAGTCTCCATCGTTCACTCTCCTGAAATCTTCCATATCGACGAGGATGCTGATATCGAGGGCCTCCACCGAGTGGGTCAGCCTGCCGCAGGAGATGAAATCCACCCCTGTCTCGGCGATGGCTCTCACCGTCTCCAGGGAGACGTTGCCCGAGGCCTCGAGGGGAACCCGTCCCGCCGCAACGCGGACGGCCTCCCGCATCTCTTCTGCTGTCATGTTGTCCAGAAGGACACAGTCCACCCCCAGGGGAAGGACCTCTTCCAGCTCCCTCAGGTTCTTGACCTCCACCTCGATGGGACGCTTCCGGCGATCGTGACGCCGGACCTCGGCGACGGCCGTCGTGATCCCTCCGCCGGCGGCGATATGGTTGTCCTTGATCAGGACCCTGTCGAAAAGCCCGAAACGGTGGTTCCGTCCCCCGCCGGCGCAGACGGCCCTCTTGTCGAAAAACCGCAGCCCCGGCGCGGTCTTGCGGGTATCCAGAATCACCGCTTTCGTGTCTCGAAGGACCTCCACATACCTCCGCGTCGCCGTGGCGATGCCCGACATGCGCTGGAGAAAGTTCAGGGCCACCCTCTCTCCCGAAAGAATCGCCCGGCCCGGCCCCCTGACGACGGCCAGGAGAGTGCCGCAAACGACTTCGTCGCCGTCCCGGACAAGCGGCTCCAGTTGGACCCTCCCGTCGATCAGGAAGAAGACCTCCGCCGCCACATCCAGCCCGGCAACGACCCCGGCAGCCTTGGAGACCACCCGGGCTTCGATCAGGGCTTCCTGCGGGATGGTGCTGTCCGTCGTGATATCTCCGTCACCGATATCCTCGTTCAAGGCGTTCCGGATCGCCTCGATCGCCTCATAGGGCAAGCTCCTGCTTTCCAAAAGCATCACCTCATCTCTCAACTCGGAGGGGACTGGAGCGAATATGAGTTACTGCCTCAAATAAGTCAAGCTGCTCTCCCGAATCTCCTCTTTTTCCCGCCCCTTCGTCATGGCGGCGTTCTCCAAAGGCAGCCCGTCCTCCCCTTTGTCCGCGAGACGACAAGGGGGAGGCCGGCCGCCCTTGCTCAAAAGACGCCTCTCGGCCTACAATGACGGGGCACAAAATAGCAACAGGGTTGCATTTTGTAGCCTTCTTCGCAGAGGAGGGGTCTTCATAACGGCATCCTTATTTCCCGCGTTTTTTACCGCACCCTCTCAGCGGAGCGTCGGCTCCCGAACCTTCGGCGCAGGGCTGGGCATATGGACCGCAGAGAAAGGCAGGGTGACACCATGAAC
>JALHDK010000219.1 GCA_022838965.1 Actinomycetales bacterium
GCCCTGGCCGAGGTCGCCGCCTACCCGGACTCCGAGAGTTCCGACGTGGGGCTGGCCGTCTGTGAGCTGTACAAGGTCTGGCCCACCCAGGTGGTGGTGGGTGAGGACTGGGAGGCCCTCCCCTACCGGCTCTCCGGGAGTGTGACGATCGACGCACTCCAGCGCCGGGTGGGGACGGACCTGCTGTTCCACGCCGCCGGGCTGGCGGACGCGGCCGGCCGCGTCGTCGTCCTCGTGGCGCCCTCGGGGACGGGCAAGACGACGGCGGCCCGCACACTCGCCACCCGGCTCGGCTACGTCTCGGACGAGACCGTGGCGATCCGGCGCGACGGCAGCGTGGCGCCCTACCAGAAGCCGCTCTCGGTCATTCCCGGCGAGCACCGCAGCCGCAAGGTGGAGATCGGGCCCGGCGAGGCAGGGCTGGTCCGCCCGCCGGCCGAGCTCACCTTCGGCCGGATGGTCCTGCTCGTCCGCGAGCCGGACCGGGAACTGCCACCGGCCGTGGAGCCCCTCGACCTCCTCGACGCCGTGGTGCAGGCCGCCGCGCAGACCTCGGGTCTCGCCCTCCTCCCGGACGGCCTCGACTGGCTGGCGCGCGCGCTGACCACCGGGGGGGACCCCGTCGCGCTGCACTTCCGCGAGATCGCCGACTGCGTGGAGATCGTCCACGGACTGCTGGAGGAGGGGGGCGCCCCCTCGGTGACCTGGACGCACCACCGCGCGGGCGACGTCGTCGAGCCACCGGCGGGGGCGTGGGCGCGCGAGCCGTACCTGGACGCCATCGAGGCCGAGGGGCGCGTCCTCGTCCTCGGACACCGCGGTGTCACCCTGCTCGACGGCGTGGGCGCGCTCGCGTGGCTGGCCGCCGGTGACGTGGTCACGCGGGAGGCCCTCCTCACGGCGGCGCTGGACGCACTCGGCCCCCACCCGGACGCGCCGACAATTCTCGACGATGCCCTGGCGCAGCTGGCGGAGCAGTCGCTGCTGCGGACCGCCTGAACCGGGCCCTACTTGGTGGACGCGTTGGCGTTGTTGTCCCGCGGGATGAACAGCAGAGCGCCGTACCAGTTCGACTTCCGGTTGCGATCTTCCCAGATGGTCCGCAGGCAGATGGACCCGTCACCGTTGCGGTCGTAGGGCTGGATCGCGGCCTCCGCGAACTCCCCCACGCTGCCCCAGGGAGACTGGTCCACGAGCCCCTCCCAGATGGTCGCGGCGGCGGCCATCACGGTGTCCTCCTCCCACCCGGGGGTCACCGGGCATCCGGTGGCTGCGACGCGCCTCACCACGGCCTGAAGGCCGTGATCCGGTCCATGAGGGTGCGGCCGTCGCCCTGGGGGCGCAGGTGCGTGCCGCACAGGTGGGCCAGGCGGCCTTCGGCGTATTTGATCGGCTCGCTGGGGTGCCGGATGCCGAGAGCGATGAGGCGCGCGCGATGGATGGCCTTCTCCGCGGCCAGCCGCGGCAGGGTGACCTCACGACGGTAGGCCAGGTCGAGGGCGAACCGTTCGTTCACCACCCGCGGGGAGATGCGCGGACCGTTGACGATGTTCATGAGGTTGCTCCCGTGCACCACCTGCGCCCACATGGGTGGGGCCTGCACCTCGAGCACCGGCGCGAGCGCACGAGCCCGGGTGTGGGCGGCGGCGCCGTAGACCGTGAGCGGGTGGGCGGGGCCGCGCCGCTCGATGAGCGAGAGGAACGGCCCGGAGACGTCGTCACGGCGGTAGACCGCGCCGGAACGGTCGAGCTGGACGCCCCGGGTGAAGTTCACGAAGAGGCGCTCCTGGTGGGCGAACCGGGCCTGGACGGCGGCCATGTGGTCCGTGGCGATGGCGTCGTCGGAGTCCATGCGGGTGGTGATCAGGTACGGGGCGGCGCTGCGCGCGGCGATGGCCTCGCCGAACAGGCCGGCCTGGAACGGGCGGTGCGTCCACAGCGGGGTGAAGGAGCCGTCCGCGGCCAGCGCCTCGACCTCGGCGCGGAAGCCGTCCGGGCAGCGGTCGTCGAACAGGACCAGCCACGTGAACGCGGCACCCCGCTGGCCGACCACGGACGGATGCGCGGCGTCCACGAAGAACCCGAGACGGTAGTAGAGCCAGTCCTCCGACGCCGGCGGCGCGGCGCCGTCGAACACCGCGCTGAAGCGGGTGAGGAGGAAGTGGTCGAAGTCCACCACGAGCCCAGCGTAGGCCGAGTGGGGGCGGCGCGGACGGCTGGAGCTACTGACAGCCGACGCTAGCGACGGCGGAGGCCGAGCCGCCGGAGACGGGCGGCGACGACGTCGGTCAGGATGGAAGGGGCCTCCTCCTGGGGGCGAGTGTGGGTGCCGCGCAGCCGCCAGTACCGGGCCTCCACGTACCGCGTGAGTTCGCCGGGGTGGTCCACCCACAGGCGGGCGAGGCGGGCACGGTGGACGGCCTTCTCCGCGAGGAGGCGCGGGAACGGGACGTCCCGGCGGTACCCGAGGTCGATCGTGAAGCGGCGTGCGACGACGTCGGGCGCAACCCGGGTGCCGGTGACGATGTTGGAGACGTTGAGGTCGTGGATCACCTGCAGCCACATGGGCGGGGCCTGCACCTCGCGCAGTGGGCCGTGGGTGCGGGCGCGCGCGTGTTTGGGGGCGTAGACGGTGAGCGGGGGCGTGTCCGAGCGGCGCTCGATGAGCGAGAGGAAGGGGTTGGAGAGCTGGTCGCAGCGGTACACCGCACCGGAGCGGTCGAGCTGGAGGCCGCGGGTGAAGCTGACGAAGAGCCGGTCCTGGTGGGCGAACTGCGTCTGGACAGCGGCGAGGAAGTCGGTGGCGATGGCGTCGTCGGAATCCATGCGCGTGGTGATCAGGTACGGGGCGGCGCTGCGGGCGGCGACGGGCGCGGCGAAGGTGTCGCGGCGGAAGGGTTCGTGGGACCAGAGCGGTGTGAAGGAGCCGTCCGCGGCCAGGGCCTCGACCTCCGCACGGAAGGAGTCCGGGCAGCGGTCGTCGAACAGGACGAG
>JALHDK010000014.1:0-5657 GCA_022838965.1 Actinomycetales bacterium
GCGACGTCCGCGAAGGTGACCTGGGGATTCTCCCTGTTCACCATCTTCGCCTTGGACTTGCCGAAGCGCATCATGCCCGCGCCCCCCTGGATGCGGGAGGACATCCACCAGAACAGGGCCAGCAGCAGCAACAGCGGCAGCATGAACGACAGCAGGGACGTGAGGAAGGAGGTCTGGGGGACGACGGAGTTGTACCCCTGCGCCGGGTTGGCCGCGCGGACCGCCTCCACCACCTCCGGGCCCTGCGGCGTCACGTAGAAGAACTCCACCTGCGTGCCCATGTTGACCTCGGCGCCGGCGGCGTCCGTGGTGGTGAAGTCCTCGGTGAGATCGAGCGTCACCTTCTGGAGGCCCTCGGTGATCTCCACCTTCTCCACCGTGCCGCCGCGAAGCAGCGCGAGGCCGTCCGAGGTGTCGATGGTCCGGGAGGGTGACTGCCCGAAGAGGAGGTACATGCCCCAGAGCAGCAGCAGGAAGAAGAGCACGTACACCAGGGGGCCACGGGTGGGCTTCTTTTTCTCCATCGGGAGCGGGCTTCCCTTCAACGGCGCGGATCAGTGTCTCGACGGTAGACCAGAACGCTGGGAAGAACCTGTGTTGTTCGCTGCCAGCGTCTCACTCGGCGCCGTAGACGTGGGGGGCGAGCGTCCCGATGAAGGGCAGGTTGCGGTAGTCCTCCGCGTAGTCGAGCCCGTAGCCGACCACGAACTCGTTGGGGATGTCGAAGCCGACGTAGTCCACCCGCACGTTGGCCTTCGCCGCGTCGGGCTTCCGGACCACGGTGGCGATGCGGAGCGAGGCCGGGTTGCGGGACTGCAGGTTCGCGATCAGCCACGACAGCGTCAGGCCGGAGTCGATGATGTCCTCCACCACGAGCACGTTCCGCCCGCTGATGTCCGTGCCGAGGTCCTTGAGGATCCGGACGACGCCGGAGGACTTCGTGCCCGAGCCGTACGAGGACACGGCCATCCAGTCCATGTGCGCCCTGGTGTGCAGTTTCCGCGCCAGGTCGGCCATCACCATGACGGCGCCGTTGAGGACACCCACGAGGAGCAGGTCCTTGCCCGCGTAGTCCCGGTCGATCTCCGCGGCCAGCTCATCGAGCCGCGCGTCGATCTGTTCGGCTGTCAGCAGGATCTCCTTGAGGTCCGCGCCCATGTCACTCGCGTCCACCGTCACCCCTTCGCGCGATCACCAGCAGTTCCCCCGCCCGGCGGGCCGTGATCCGGCCCGGCAGGTGGGCGGTCCCCTGCCCGTGGTAGTCGGAGACGAGCGCCTCGACGGCCTCGATGTGGCGCGCCGAGAGTGCCCCGCGGACCCCGGGGTCCGCCAGCTCCATTATGGCCCCCACGATCGCCCTGCTCCGCATCGCCGGATGCGCCCGGGCGAGCACACCGACCGCCAGGTCCAGCCGGTCGGCACCCCGGGTTCGCAGGGCGTCCCCGAGCAGGTCCGCGGCCAGGGAGTCGAGGAGGTCGGCGTCGCGGCGCAACTGGTCGGCAGTGCGTGCCAGCGCGGGCACCACGCCGGGCCCGAGCGCCTCCTCGAGGGCCGGCATCACGGCGTGCCGCACGGCGGCGCGGCGGAGGGGGCCGCCGTCGGCCCGCGTCCAGTCGCCGTCCAGCGAGTTGGAGGGATCGCTCTGGTACGCCAGCCCGAGGTCCACGCAGACCCCCAGGGTGTCCGCGCGGCGCAACCGGAGGAACGGTCGGCGGTACCGGCCGCTGACCGGAGCCATCCCGGCGAGCGACCGGGCGCCGGAGCCACGTGCCAGCCCCAGCAGCACGGTCTCGGCCTGGTCGTCCATCGTGTGCCCGAGCAGCACCACCGCATCCGGCCCGGCCGCGTCCGCGGCGGCCTCGAGGGCGCGGTAGCGCACCTGGCGGGCGGCCGCCTCGGGACCCCCGGCCCCCGTCCCCCGGCCGCCCCCGGCAACCCGCACCGTCCGGACCTCGGCCGGCAGTCCCAGCTCCCGGCAGGCCCGCGCGGCTGCGGCCGCGGAGTCCGCCGAACCCGGCCGGAGCGAGTGGTCGACGACGACGGCGCGCGGCAGCCAGCCGCGCCGCGGGGCGACGTGGGCCACCGCGGCCGCCAGGGCGAGCGAGTCGGGTCCGCCGGAGCAGGCGACCACCACCGGGGTGCCCGGAGCGAGGTCGAGGCCCGCCACCGCGGTGCGGGCGGCGGCGACGCGGGGCGTGGGTCCGGCCATCAGCCGTGGACGCGCGCGACCCACCGGTCGGGGTGCGCGATCTCCTCCTGGGTGGGCAGGTTGGCCGGGTCCGCCCAGACGGCGTTCAGGCCGGGATGGCCGACCTTCGCGAGCACGCCGCGGACGAACACGGCTCCGTTGCGGTATTGGGCGATCTTCGCGTCCATCCCGAGGATGCGACGCACCACGAGGTCGAACGGGCCCGCGCCGTCGCGGCGCGCCTCGAAGCTGGCGCGGATCCGCCGCACCGACGGCAGCCGGGCGGGTCCGACGGCGTCCATGACGACGTCGGCGTGGCCCTCGAGCAGGCTCATGACCGCGATCACCGCGTCCAGCTCGCGTTGCTCGTCCTCCGACAGCAGCGCGTGGAGCAGGCTCGCCCCGGTGCTGCGGTGGCGCAGCACGTCGATGAGGGCGTCCAGCGCGATCCGGAGCCGTTCCGGGCCGCTGCCCGGATCGGCGAGCCGGCGCGCCATGCCGGCGATCCGGCCGGCGATGTGGTCGGCCAGCCAGGGGGCGGCCGCGAACTGCACCGCATGGGTCTGCTCGTGCAGGCACACCCAGAGCCGGAAGTCCATGACGTCCAGGTCGAGGTCGCGTTCCACGGCGACGATGTTCGGCGCCACCAGGAGGAGGCGGCCACGCGCAGAGAACGGGTCGAACTGGCCGAGCACCCGGCTGGAGAGCAGGGCGAGGAGAAGACCCAGCTCCTCCGTGGCGACCCTCCCCGAGGAGGCGGTGGTCTCCGGCAGCGACTCGTCGAGCAGTCCCCGGAAGATCGCGATGTTCGCCTCGGACCAGCGGGCCCGGTCCACCACGTAGACGGGCGCGGCAGCGGCGGTGGCGACCGCCGCGTGCAGGCCGGTGATCTCCCCGACCATCGCGGGGGCCCGTTCCGCGGCGCGCCGCAGCGACTCCACCACGCCCCTGAGAACCACCCGGCTCGCGGTGGGCCCGGCGGGCGCGATCTGGCCGGCTCGCCGGGCGGCGACGTCCCAGTCGAGAGAGCTCATGCCCCCAACGGTAACCGGGTTGGCGGCGTTCGGGAGGGTTCAGGTGGCGGCGAGGTCTGCGACGAAGCGGTCGACGCGGGCGCGGGCGGCACCCACGCCGCCGGGGGGCACGTCGGGGACGATCACGGAGAACAGCAGGACCGCTCCGCCGTCGGTCTGCACCATCCCGGAGAGCGACACCACCGTCGCCAGGGTGCCGGTCTTGGCGCGCACGACCCCGGGCGCATCGGGGACCCGGTCGGCGAGGGTGCCGTCGAGCTGGGAGACCGGCAGCGAGGCGAGGAGGCCGGTGAGCCGGGGGTGGGCGGGGTCGAGCGGGAGCGCGAGCACCTCGGTGAGGACGCGCGTGGTCAGCCGGTTGCCGCCCGAGAGGCCGCTGGTGTCGCGCAGCACCGTCCCCGCGGTGTCCACGCCGAGGTCGCCCAGCTCGGCGAGGACGGCCGCGGTGGCGCCGTCCACGCTTCCGGGCAGCCCCCGGGCGATCGCCACGAGCCGCCCCAGGGCCTCGGCGAGGGAGTTCTCGGAGACCTTCACGGTCCATTCCACGACGTCGGCGATCGGGGCGGACTCCACCTCGGCGATCGTGGTCGCGCCCGCGGGGCTGGGGGCCCGCACGGGTTGTCCCTCAACGGTCACCCCCGCGGCCGCCAGCTCCCCGGCGAACGCCAGCGTCGCCGCCATCGCGGGATCGGCGTCGTAGGCGTCCCCCACGGAGGTGCCGGCGTCCACGGCGAGCGGGGCCATCGGCATCACGAACTGCCAGTCGACGCTGCCCCAGTCGGGGGCCCCGGGCGGGCCGGTGAACAGGGTGTCGTCGACGGCGAGGCGCACCGCGGTCACCCCCTCGCCCCGGAGGTGCCCGGCGGTCAGCCCGGCCAGCTCGGTCAGCGACGCGTGGCCGACGGGGCCCGGTTGCGGCTCGCCGACCCCGAGCAGCAGGTCTCCGCCGCCCACGAGGGTGAGGGTGGCCCCGTCCCAGGTGGCCGACGTCGTCAGCGTGCGCCCGGGCCCGAGGGCCGACAGGGCGGCTGTGGCCGTGAGCAGCTTGAGCGAGGACGCCGGGATCCGGGGGACATCGGCGGCCAGTTCGCCGACGGCCTGCCCGGTCGCCACGTCCACCACCGTGACCGAGACGTCGCCGAGGTCCGCACCCAGGGCGTCGACGACGGGCTGGACCTCGCCGGCGGGAGCCGCGTCCCCGGCCGCGATGACCGGCGCGGCCGGGCTGGCCGTGGGCACGGGGTAGGGCTGCGGCTCCGGGATGACGGGACGAACGGTGAGGAAGCCGGGCGCGACGTCGAGGGCGTCGGCGGTGGCCCAGCCCGCCGCGAGCAGCAGGGCGGTCGCGCCGGCGACGATCGCTCGCGTCCCCATACCACCTCCACGCCCAGCGAAGACACCATGATCACACTAGTCTGGGACCAGTCTCCCGGCTGGGCCGGGCCGGCGCTGAGGAGGGCAAGGGTGGAGTTCGACGTCACCATCGAGATCCCCAAGGGTCAGCGCAACAAGTACGAGGTCGACCACGTAACCGGTCGCGTCAAACTCGATCGCTACCTCTACACAGCTTTCGGCTACCCGGCCGACTACGGCTTCATCGATGACACGCTCGGCGCGGACGGCGATCCGCTCGACGCGCTCGTGCTGCTCGAGGAGCCGACCTTCCCCGGATGCGTCATCCGGTGCCGCGCGCTGGGGATGTTCCGCATGAAGGACGAGGCGGGGGGCGACGACAAGGTGCTGTGCGTGCCTGTGGGCGACCAGCGCATGTCCTGGCGCACCGACATCGAGGATGTCTCGGAGTTCCACCGGCTCGAGATCCAGCACTTCTTCGAGGTCTACAAGGACCTCGAGCCCGGGAAGTCCGTCGAGGGCGCGCACTGGGTGGGGCGCGAGGAGGCGGAGGCGGAGATCGCACGCTCCTATCAGCGCTTCCGGGACGCGGGCGGGCATCACGGGCACTGAGCCTCGGCTCAGCGCGTGACGCGACCCCCGTACGGCATGATGTTGCCGTAGTACATCTTGACGTGCTCGACGAACTTGCCGGGGCTCGGGGCGTGCACCCGCATGCCGTTGCCGGTGTACATGGCCACGTGATAGATGCCGGCAGCGGTGCCGTCCGAGGAGTAGAACACGAGGTCGCCCGGCTGCAGGTTGGCGAGCGCGACGCGTGCGGTGTTCGTGTACTGGGTCCGGCTGGTCCGGCCGATGTTGATGCCGGCGGCGAGGTAGGACGCCATCGTCAGGCCTGAGCAGTCGTAGGCGTCCGGGCCCGTCGCCCCCCAGACGTACGGCTTGCCGACCTGTGCGAGCGCGAAGGTGAGTGCCACCTGCGCGGCAGGCAGGGGCGCGGGCGGGGGTGCCGGCGCCGGGGCGGGGGCCGGTGTCGGAGCCGGTGCCGGGGCGGGGGCCGGCGTCGTCGGAGCCGGCGCGGG
>JALHDK010000014.1:5724-22646 GCA_022838965.1 Actinomycetales bacterium
AGCCGGCGCGGGGGTGGGGGCCGGCGTCGTCGGAGCTGGAGCCGGCGCGGGGGCCGGCGTTGTTGGAGCCGGCGCGGGTGCAGGTGCCGGCGTCGTCGGAGCCGGCGCCGGGGCAGGGGCCGGCGTCGTCGGAGCCGGCGCAGGTTCGGGAGCCGGCGCAGGTTCGGGAACCGGCGCGGGTTCGGGCGCCGGCGTGGGGATGTCCCGGGCGGTGTCCCGCGAGGTCACCGGGGCGCGGTCCTCCGTGACAGCGACGACGGGTGTCTCCGCTGCGCTGTCGCCACCGGACGCCGGATCCCCGGCGCCGCTCGCCACGGCGGCTTCCGCCTGACGCCGGGCGGCCGCGTTCTCGCGTTCGCGGCGCTGCTCCTCGAGGGCGGCCTGGCGCTGCTCCTCGAGTTCGATGGTGGTCTGACGCTGGGACGCGAGCTGGGCGATGAGCAGGGCCCGCTGCTCCGCCGACAACTGGAGCTGGAGGGCAGCGGCATCCGCCCGGCTCTGGGCCTGCTGCGCGGCGATTCTCAGCTCCTGCGCGGCGGCCTCCTCGGCCGCGAGCGCCGCGACGGCCCGCCGCTGCAGCACCTCCGAGATCGTCGTGAGGGCCGCGAACCGCTGCAGTGTGGTGTTCGTGCGGGTTCCGAGCTGTGCGATGTACAGGGACCGTGCGAAGGCCTTCTCGAAGTTGCTGGTGGTCACGTAGGGCGTGAGCACGCTGAGCGAGCCGGATCCGCTCTGGTACATCACCTGGGCGATCGTTCCCAGTTCGCCCCGGGCCTTCTCCACATCGGCAGCGGCGCGGGCCGCGGCCTCCCTGGCGGCGCGGGCCTCGGCGCGCCGCGCGTCCAGGGCGACCTGGGCCTGCAGGTAGGCCTCGTTCGCGATGGCCGCGTCGATGCCCGTCCGCTCCGCGCGGGCGGCGAGCTCCGCCATGGACCGCTCAAGGGAGGCAATCCGGACGGCGGTGGCCGCCTCCGAGGCGCGGGCGGCGTCGATGTCCTCCTGATCCGGGGGCGCGGCGACGGCGGCGAGGGGAGACCACAGGGCCAGCACCACCAGTGCGACACCGATTCGGAGACGTCCGGAGCTGTGAGTGTGCACAATTACCTCCGAGCGAATTCCCCGTGACCTCGGCGTGTCGGGTTGACGAAGTCCTCTTGAGGTGAGCGTAGCGAGTCACGTCACTCTTGTGAACAGTTTTCCCTTCCGTAACATTGCGCTCAGGTGTCACGCATGACACGCGGAGGCTCTGTCTCACCATGCAAGACGCGCGTGGTCCGCCAAAACGGGGCCTCGTTATGCTCTCTCCATGTTCCGCTCTCGTCGAATGTGCCGCTGACGCCACGTTCGGCATGCCCGCAAGGGCACACGATCCGGAACATCCTGGCCGTAACCGAGCCGCTGGATCGTGGAGACAGCCGGCGTGCGCGTCCTCCTGAGCGGGGCGGCACCCACGGTCCCCCTCGCCGGGAGATTCGTGAAGCCCCCTTCCAGACCCAGCCCAGGAGCACCGCCCCATGAGCACCCCCACCTGGTCCTTCGAGACCCTCCAGATTCACGCCGGTCAGACGCCCGATGCCGAGACGGGCGCACGCGCCCTGCCCATCTACCAGTCCACGTCCTTCGTCTTCAAGGACACGGACCAGGCGGCGGCCCGCTTCGGCCTCACCGAGCTCGGCCCCATCTACACCCGCCTCAACAACCCCACCACCGAGGTGGTGGAGAACCGGCTGGCCGCACTCGAGGGCGGGGTCGGCGCACTCCTCGTCTCCTCCGGCCAGGCCGCCGAAACGCTCGCCTTCCTCACCCTCGGCGGCGCCGGCAGCCACATCGTCGCCTCCCCGTCCCTCTACGGGGGCACCTACAACCTGCTGCACCACACGCTCCCCAAGCTGGGGATCGAGACCACCTTCGTCACCGACCCGGACGACCTCGACCAGTGGCGCGCCGCCGCCCGCCCGAACACCATCGCGTTCTTCGGGGAGTCCATCTCGAACCCGAAGCAGGACGTGCTCGACATCGAGGGGGTCTCCGCCGTCGCGCACGAGATCGGGGTCCCGCTGATCATCGACAACACGATCGCCACCCCCTACCTCATCCGGCCGATCGAGTGGGGTGCCGACATCGTGATCCATTCCGCCACCAAGTACCTCGGCGGCCACGGGGCCGCGATCGGCGGCGCGATCGTGGATTCCGGGCGGTTCGACTTCGGCGCCCAGCCGGAGCGGTTCCCGCAGTTCAACGTGCCGGACGAGTCCTACCACGGGCTCGTCTACTCGCGGGATCTGGGGGCGAACGGTGTGTTCGGCGTGAACCTCTCCTTCATCCTCAAGGCCCGGCTGCAGGGGCTCCGCGACCTGGGCCCGGCCATCTCCCCGTTCAACGCCTTCCTGCTCGCACAGGGGATCGAGACCCTCTCGCTGCGCGTGCAGCGGCACTCGGACAACGCCCTCACCGTCGCCCGCTGGCTGGAGTCGCAGCCCGGCGTCGTCTCGGTCGCCTATGCGGGTCTGGAGTCCTCCCCGTGGCACGAGCGCGCGAGGAAGTACGCGCCGAAGGGGGGTGGCGGCGTGCTCGCCTTCACTCTCGCCGGCGGCCTGCCCGCGGGGAAGGCGTTCGTGGACGCCCTCGAGCTGCACTCGCTGGTCGCCAACATCGGTGACGTCCGCTCGCTCGTCATCCACCCCGCCTCGACCACCCACTCCCAGCTCACCGAGGACGAGCAGCTCTCCACGGGTGTCAACCCGGGTATGGTCCGGCTCGCCGTCGGGATCGAGGACGTCCGCGACATCATCGCGGACCTGGAGAAGGGCTTCGCCGCGGTGCGCGAGCTGACCGCCGAGGCCACCGCAGCCTGAGGAGCCCCCCGTGAGACAGACCATCGATCCGCGGACCCTTCCCGCCACCGGGGCGTGGCGGGAAGGGGACCCGGTGGGCAACCGCAGGTTCGTCGACGTCGGCGAGATCCTCCTCGACAACGGCCGCCAGCTCGGGGTCACGGTCGCGTACGAGACGTGGGGGCGCCTCAACGAGGCCGGCGACAACGCCGTCCTCGTGCTGCACGCCCTCACCGGCGACTCGCACGTCGTCGGGCCCGCCGGCAACGGCCACCCCACGCCGGGCTGGTGGGAGGACATCGTCGGCCCGGGGCGCGCCATCGACACCACCCGCTACTACGTGGTGGCCCCCAACATCCTGGGCGGCTGCCAGGGCACCACGGGTCCGGCGTCGACGGCGCCCGACGGCCGGCCGTGGGGGTCCCGTTTCCCCCAGGTCACGGCGCGCGACCAGGTGGTGGCCGAGTCGCTGCTCGCGGACCACCTCGGCGTCAGGCGGTGGGCGCTCGTCGTCGGCTCCTCGATGGGCGGCCACCGCGCCCTGGAGTGGGCGATCCAGTTCCCCGACCGGGTCGCACGCCTGTGCGTCATCGCCTCCAACGCCGCGACCACCTCGGAGCAGATCGCCCTCGCGCACACGCAGATCCTCGCCATCCAGGGCGACCCGGCCTTCCGGGGCGGCGACTACTACGACGCCGGGGTGGGTGAGGGCCCCGCCGCCGGACTCGCGCTCGCGCGGCAGATCGCCCACCTCTCCTACCGGTCCCCCGCCGAGTTGCAGACCCGCTTCAGCCGGCTCCCGCAACACGCCGAGGAGCCGCTGGAGGGCGGACGGTACGCGGTCGAGTCGTATCTCGACCACGCGGGCTGGAAGCTGGCGCGCCGTTTCGACGCCAACTCCTACCTGACCATCACCCGCTCGATGATCACCCACGACGTGGGACGGGACCGGGGAGGGGTGGACATCGCGCTCTCCCAGATCCAGGCCCGTGTCCTCGTGATCGGGGTCGACTCCGATCGGCTGTTCCTGCCCCACGAGCTCGAACAGATCGTCCGGCACGCCCCCCATGCCGAGCCGCTCCAGTGGATCCACTCCCCCTGCGGGCATGACGGCTTCCTGATCGAGCACGACCAGGTGTCCGCCAAGCTCGGCCGTTTCCTCCGCGCCGCCGAGCGTACCTGGCTGCACCGCTGACGTGTA
The DNA here is from genome assembly GCA_022838965.1 of Actinomycetales bacterium. Next base: position 9,760 of record JALHDK010000014.1, read on the forward strand.
GGGAGGCAGAATGGTGCCGTGACCGCCTCCTGGGAACCGGACGTCCTCGGCCCCGGGTTCGAAGCCCGCACCCTGCCCCTCCTCGACGACGACGAAGGGCCGGTCGTGGCCACCCTGGTGCGCCACCGTCCGGCCGACGACCCGGGCGCCCTCCCGGGCACCCCGACGGTGTGCACCTTCGCGGTGCTCTACCTCCACGGCTGGAACGACTACTTCCACCAGCGCGAGCTCGCGCGCCACGTCGCGGCCCAGGGCGGTGCGTTCTACGCACTCGACCTGCGGAAGTTCGGCCGGTCCCTCCGCGACTACCAGCTTCCCGGGTACGTCACCGCCCTCTCCACCTACGACGAGGACATCCACGCCGCCCTCGACGTGCTGCGCGGTGAGTGCGGGGTGGGCCTGGACCTGGTCCTCATGGGCCACTCCACCGGCGGCCTCATCGCCGCGCTGTGGGCCCATCGCCACCCCGGTGCCCTGCGTGCCCTCATCCTCAACGCCCCGTGGTTCGACCTCGCGGGGTCGGTGGTGCTGCGCTCCATCGGCGCCCCCATGGTGGACACACTGGCCCGCCGCATCCCCAGCTCGGCCCTCCCCCTCAGTGACCCGGGCTTCTACTACCGCGTGCTGCAGGGGTGGACGGAGGAGGATGGTGAACGTCCGCCCGGCACGGAGGGTGACCCCTTCTACGACGGCTGGAAGCTCAACCCCCAGTGGAAGCGGTTTCCCTCGATGCCGATCCGGCCCGGCTGGCTCAGCGCCATCCTCGCCGGTCACGCCCAGGTGGCCGCCGGCCTGGCGGTGACGTGCCCCATCCTGGTGCTGTCCTCCACCCGCTCGGTGGTGTCCTCGAAGTGGATCCCCGAGCTGCGCACCGTCGACACGGTGCTCGACGTCGCCCGGATCGCGCAGCGGTCCACCAGGCTCGGGCAGCTCGTCACGATCGCCACCTTCGAGGGCGCGATCCACGACGTGCTGCTCTCCGCCGCACCGGTGCGGGCTCGTGTGTACGCGGAGCTGCGACGCTGGATGGGGGCGTACGTCCTGCGCTGATCAGCCCCGCGCCGCCCACGTCCCGGAGCCGCGGATGAGGGGGTGCGGGCACCGCAGGCCCCGGCGATCTACCGCAGCCCGCCGTCCGGTGCGCCCCCGTCCTCCCACGCCTCCTCGTCCCACGCCTCGTCGCTGGTTCGCGACTCCGGGACGGCGTGACCCTCCAGGAGGCGGCGGATGTCCTGATCCGTGGCGATGACGAGATCCGGCCGGTGCCCCGCGCGCAGCGCGGCGACCGCACTGATCGTCGGCACGGGAACGCGGTGGGCCTCAGTCACCTCCACCACCGTCCGCCCGCTGGCGAGCTGGCGCTGGGAGACCTCGTGGACCTCCACCCCGGAGTCCGCCAGGGTTCCGAGGGCGCGGCGCACCTCCTCCGCCACCCGTCCGGTCACCAGATAGAGCCGCGGCCCGGGAACCGGGCGCGGCGGAAGCGACTCGCGGAAGTCGTTCCAGTCACGCCGGAAGGAGGCGGCCCCGCCGGGGTAGAGGGCGGCGAGGTCGAGCCAGCCGAGCGCCGCGGTCTCACCGGAACGGGCGAGGGCCTCGACCAGGCCCTCGGCGTCGAGCATGGCCATCACCTCGACGCTCACCACCTGCCCGGACGGGTCCATGGCGATCAGCCGCGTGGGCTCGCCGCGCGCGGCCGGCGACCCGGCCGCGACATCCCACCGCACCGGGAAGAGGGGGCGGCGGATCAGCTCCAGCACATGGTCACGGACGGCGGACAGGACCTCCGGCTCGACGTCCGGGCCGGCCTGCACGCCCACACGGGCAGGGTGCAGGTGGCCCTCGACGAACTCGAACAGCGCCATGCCTCAGTCCCCCCGCGCCCGCCTGCCGAGGAGAAGCTCCGCCAGGTGGATGCCCTGCCGGCCGGCGAGCTGGCTCGCCTGGGTCCGGCAGGAGAAGCCGTCCGCCAGATAGACCGCGTCCGGGCGCTCCCGGAGCGCGGGCAGGAGGGAGTTCTCCCCCACCGCGACCGAGACCTCGTAGTGCCCCGCCTCCATCCCGAAGTTGCCGGCCAGCCCGCAACACCCTGACAGCACCGTCACCGAGGCACCCGCACGACGGAGCAGCTCCTCGTCCGCAGCCCAGCCCATCACGGAGTAGTGGTGGCAGTGCGGTTGCGCCACCACCTCCACCCCGGTGAGGTCGGGCACCTGCCAGTCGTCCCCCGGTCCGAACCGCGGATGGGTGAGGAGCTCGGCGAGCGTGAAGGTGGCACGCGCGATCGCCTCGGCGCGGGCGTCGCCGGGGAGGAGTTCGGTCATGTCGTCACGGAGCACCGCCGTGCAACTGGGCTCGACCCCGACGATCGGAACGCCGTTGACCGCCAGCGGCCCCAGCACCGAGACGAGGTGGCGCAGCTTCTTCTTCGCCGTGTCGAGCTGGCCGGTGGTGATCCAGGTCAGGCCGCAGCAGGCGTCGCGCGGGGCGAGCAGCACGTCGTAGCCGGCCCGATCGAGCAGCTCGATGAGGGACTTCGCGGGTGTCGAGTCGAGGGTGTGCGAGAACGAGTCGGCCCACACCAGGACCGGCTTCCGCAGCCGGGTGACGGCGTCCCCCGCCGCCACCCCGCCCGTTCCCGTCTCCAGGGAGCGCCGCTCCCACCACGGTGCCAGGGGTTGCGTCTCGAAGAAGCCTGCCATGGACCGGCGGGTGTCCATGCCGCCCACCTTGAGGATGGTCTTCTCGAGGGGCCGTAGCCGCACGACCGTGTTGATGAGGCCCGCGAGACCCGGCACGGAGGCGATCATGCGGCCCCACAGCGGCAGCATCCCCAGGAGGTAGTGCGTGACCGGACGCACCCGGCCCCGGTAGGTGCGGTACAGCACCTCGGACCGGTACTTCGCCATGTCCACACCGGCAGGGCAGTCCGCGGAGCAGGCCTTGCAGGCGAGGCACAGGTCGAGCGACTCCCGCACCTCCTCGCTATCCCAGCGGTACAGCAGGGAGCCGTTCGCCACCTCCTGCAGCACGCGCGCCCGGCCCCGCGTGACGTCCTTCTCGTCGCGGGTCGCCTGGTAGCTGGGGCACATGAAGCCGCCGGCCCCCGCATTGTCGGCACGGCACTTGCCGACGCCGGTGCAGCGATGGACCGCGGTGGTGAAGTCGCCGTCGTCGTGCGTGAACGCGAAGCCGCGCGTGCCGGTCCGCCGCGCCGCCGGACGCCGGAGGTCCGCGTCGAGCGGGGCGGGCTCGGTGATGATGCCCGGGTTGAGGACACTGTGAGGATCGAAGAGCCCCTTGACCTGCGCGAACAGCTGCAGGGCCTCCGGCGGGTACATCCGGGGGAGGAGTTCGCTGCGGGCGCGGCCGTCCCCGTGCTCGCCGGACAGGGAGCCGCCGTGCGCCACCACCAGGTCCGCGGCTTCACGGAGGAACCGCATGGTGGCGGGCACTCCGGAGTAGTCCTTGAGCGGGAAGTCGAGGCGGACGTGCACGCAGCCGTCGCCGAAGTGCCCGTAGAGCAGCCCGTCAAGGCCGTGACGGTCCATCAGGGCGGTGAACTCGCGGAGATAGGACCCGAGCCGCTCCGGTGGCACGGCGGCGTCCTCCCAGCCGGGCCACGCCGGAGCGCCCCCCGGGGTGCGCCCGCCCAGGCCCGCACCGTCGGCGCGGATCCGCCAGAGCGCCGTCGCCTCGGGACCGGCGGGCAGGATGCGGACGGCACTCGTGGCGCCATCCGCCGCCAGCATGCGGGCGGCGGCCATGGCCGTCGGCTCGTCGGGCCCTCCGACCTCGATCAGCAGCCACCCCGCGCCGTCCGGCAGGGGCGGAACGGAGTCGGCGCCGCGGCGCCGGCGGACGACGTCGATCAGGCGCGCGTCGATGCCCTCCACGGCGAGCGGGCGGTGGGCGAGGATCGCGGGGACGGCGTCGGCGGCCGTCGGCATGTCCGGGTAGCCCAGCACCACCAGCATCGGTGCGGGAGGGATGGGAACCAGCGAGACGGTGGCGGCGGTCACCACGCCGAGGGTGCCCTCGCTGCCGACCAGCATCCGTGCCACGCTGCTGCCGTTCTCCGGCAGCAGGTGTTCGAGGGCGTAGCCGGAGACCTGGCGCTTGAACCGGCCGAACCGGGTCCGGATGATCGCCCGGTTGGCGCGGACGAGGTCCGGGAGCCCCGGAACCACGGCGAGGTCCTCGGCGGCGTGGAGGGCACGGCCGGTGCCGTCGAGGATGTCCAGGGCGAGGACGTTGTCCGCCGTCCGCCCCCAGGCGACGGCGTGGGGCCCGCAGGCGTTGTTGCCGATCATGCCGCCGATGGTGGCCCGGGTCCACGTGGACGGGTCCGGGCCGAAGCGGAGCCCGTGGGGCGCGGCGGCGTCCTGGAGAGCGGCCATGACGACGCCCGGCTCGACGGTGGCGGTGCATGCCTCGGGGTCCAGGGAGATGATGCGGTTCATGTGCCGCGTGAAGTCCAGCACGAGTCCCGAACCGACCGCGTTGCCGGCACACGAGGTACCCGCCCCGCGTGAGGTGAGGGGAACGCCGTGCTCCCGCGCGACGGCGAGGGCGGCGGCGACGTCCTCCGCGTCCGCGGGGTAGGCGACCGCCTGGGGCACCACCCGGTAGTTGGAGGCGTCCGTCGAGTACTCGGCCCGGCGGCGGGTGGAGTCCTCCACCTCGCCCCGCAGGGCGGCACGGAGTTCCGGTATGAAACCTGTCATCGTTGGCGCGGTCACCCTGTGAGTCTCGCATCCGGGCGGCGGCTCCGGTTGGCCGTCCCGAATGGCGATTGGCGGGCGAAGGGGCAGCCCGCGCAGCCGGGCCGGCGAGGCGCCGCGGAGCAGTCCGCGCAGGCGGCGTCCGGCGGGTTCTCCAGCAACCCGGCCCGGTGCCAGTGGTCCACCATGAGGGCCGCCAGCTCGCGGTCCAGCCCGGCCGCGGCGGCGGCCGCGTCGAGGGTCGCGCCGCGGCGGAGGTGGTCGAAGAGGGCGCTCACAGCACCACCCGGAGCGCCTGGAACACGGCGACGGCGAGCGCCCACGCGCCGGCGAGTTGCACGGCCATCGCGGCGAGCGTGATCCGCCAGCCCAGGAGACGCTTCTGTTCGGCGACCGTGGCGACGCACGGCGTGTAGGCGAGGACGAACACCATGAAGGCCAGCGCGGCCGCCGCACCGTGGCCGCCGGAGGACTCCTCGAAGGTGGTCCGCAGCCGCTCGCCCAGCCGCGCGGGGTCGTGGGGATCCGCGGGCTCCTCGACGGCGAGGGACTGCGCGAACGAGCCCACCACGACCTCCTTGGCCACGAATCCCGTCATGAGTGCGGCGGTGGCCTGCCAGCTGTCGAATCCCGCGGGAGCGAACGCCGGGGCGACCGCTGTGGCGGTGGCACCGTAGAGGGAGTCGGTGACGGGCACGTCACCCACCGGGTGGTCGCCCCGCACGGGAATGGCGAGGAGTATCCAGATGACGGCGAGCGTGACGACGATGACCCTCCCCGCGCCGAGCACGAAGTCCCTGGTGCGGTGCCAGGTGGCGGCGAGGAGCATGCCGAGGCGGGGCCGCTGGTAGGCCGGCAGCACCATCAACAGGGGCTGGCTCCCGGCCCCGCGGCCGGTGAGGCGCCGCGTGGCGAGACCGGCAAGGACCACGAGCAGCACCGAGGTGGCGTACATCAGGAAGATCACGGTTCCGGCATGCCGGGGAAAGAACGTTGCGGCCAGCAGCACGTAGACGGTCAGGCGCGCCGCGCACGAGGTGTAGGGCAGGATGATGGCGGTGATGGTGCGCTGGCGGGCGTCCGGCAGTGCACGGGTGGCCGCGAGGGCCGGGACGTTGCAGCCGAATCCGACGACGAGGGGAAGCACCGCCCGCCCGTCGAGGCCGAGCGACCGCATGGCGCGGTCCGCGACGAAGGCGGCCCGGGTCAGGTACCCGGAATCGTCGAGGACCGCGACGGCGAGGAACATGAGCGCCATGAGGGGCGCGAACGAGATGACCGTCCCCACCCCCGCGAGGACCCCGTCCACGACGAGCCCCTCCACCGGCGTGCCGGCGAGGCCGACCCAGCGCAGCGCCGCCGTGGCGGCAGCGGCAAGCGGACCGGCCACCAGCGACTCCGCCCAGCCCATGATGGGTGCCGCGACGCGGGTGGCGAGCTGGAACACCGCCCACATCACGACGGCGAACGTCGGCACCCCCACCCAGGGGTGCAGCAGCACGCTGTCAATCCTGTCCGAGAGGCTCGGCTGGACGTGCTCGACCGGGAGATCCAGCGCGTTCCGCACGTCCTCGACCCAGCCGAAGAGGACCTCGGAGCGGGCGAGCTGCACCTCCAGTGGAACGGGGGTGGATGTCGCCTGCGGGTGCCCGGGCGCGTCAGGGTCAGGGTCCAGGCCGCGGAGCCGCGGCCGATCGACGAGGGCGCGGGCGACGACGCCGGCGAGGGGAGCCGCCCCCGACCGCGGGTCGAGCGCCACGACCGGGATCCCGAGCGCGCGTTCAAGCCGGGCGGGATCCACCGTCAGTCCCCGATCACGGGCGACGTCGCACATCGTGACGGCCGCGACCACCGGCGTGCCGGTCTGGGCCACCTGGGCCAGGAGGTAGAGGGAGCGCGGGAGGGAGGTGGCGTCGAGGAGGACGACGGTGAGGTCGGGCGGCTCCCCGACCCTTCCGGCGAGCGCGTCCGTGGTCACCTGCTCGTCGGGGGTTCTCGCCAGCAGGGAGAACGTGCCGGGCAGGTCGACGAGCCGCACCCCGGCGCGGTCCCAGTCGCCGGTCCGCAGTTCAACCGTGGTCCCCGGGGCGTTGCGGACATCCTGGTCCAGCCGGGTGGCCGCGTTGAACAGGGTCGACTTGCCGACGTTCGGGTTGCCGACGAGCACCACGGACGCGGTGCGGGTGAGCGGCGGGTTGCTCACGGTGCAGTGCGGACAGGTCACAACGGCTCCACCGCCACCGCGGCCGCGGTGGCGCCGTCAACCGCCACGCGTGCCGCTCCCACGGCGACGACCACACCCCCGAAGGCCCCACGATGGGTGACACGGACGACGGCGCCGCGCCGGAGGCCCATCTCCTGGGCCCGGAGCAGCGCGTCCTCGGCGACACCCACCCCGGTGATGCGCACCCGCGCGCGGGTGGGGCAGTCGGACAGGCTCACGGAATAACGGTAGGGCGGCGTTGCCAAATTCGGCATGGGACCTATGTCCCGAGGCGCCCCGGTGTGGGCGGAGTCATGCCGATGGGCCCGTGCCGGGCGGCACGGGCCCTTCGGTGGTGGTCACGCCGTCGCGTAGTCACCCTTCGCGATCGACGCACGGCCGGCCTCGAGTCGCGCCACGGGCACGCGGAACGGGGAGCAGGACACGTAGTCGAGACCCACGGCGTCGAAGAAGTGGATCGACTCCGGGTCGCCGCCGTGCTCGCCGCAGACACCGAGGTGGATCTCCGGCTTGGTGCCCCGGGCTCCCTCGACACCCATGCGGACGAGGGCGCCCACGCCGTCGATGTCGAGCGATTCGAACGGTGAGGTGTGGAAGATGCCCTGCTCCATGTACTGGGAGAAGAACGAGCCCTCCACGTCGTCGCGCGAGAAGCCCCACACCGTCTGGGTGAGGTCGTTGGTGCCGAAGGAGAAGAAGTCCGAGGCCTCGGCGATCCGGAACGCGGTCACGGCCGCGCGCGGCAGCTCGATCATCGCTCCGATCGGGATGTCCAGGTCCACGCCCTCGGCGGCCGCCACGTCGGCGATGATGACCTCGCCCCGCTCCCGGACGATCGCCAGCTCGCGCACCGAACCCACCAGCGGGACCATGATCTCCGCATGCGGGTCCTTGCCGGCCTTGATCTGTTCGGCCTGCGCCTCCGCGATGGCGCGCATCTGCAGGTCGAACAGGCCCGGGATCACCAGGCCGAGCCGCACGCCGCGCAGACCCAGCATCGGGTTCGCCTCGTGCATGCGGTGGACCGCGGTGTAGAGGCGCTCCACCTCCGGGTCATGCTCGCCCTTCTGCTCCGCAAGCGCCTTCCGCACGGCGAGGGTGGTGAGGTCGGGCAGGAACTCGTGCAGCGGCGGGTCGATGAGCCGGATGGTGACGGTGAGGCCGTCCATCGCGTCCAGGATCTGGATGAAGTCGGACTTCTGCAGCGGGCGGAGCGCGTCGAACGCAGACTGGCGCGCCTCGGGGGTCTCGGCGAGGATGACGTCCTCGACCAGCTGGCGCCGGTCACCGAGGAACATGTGCTCGGTCCGCGTCAGGCCGATGCCCTGCGCACCGAAGGCGCGGGCACGGCGGGCGTCCTCGGGGGTGTCGGCGTTCGCACGAACCTTGAGCCGGCGCACCTCGTCGGCGTGCCGGATGAGGCGGTCGACGGCGATCACGAGCTCGCGGGACGACTCGTCCGCGGCGGCGGCGAGCGCGGCGTCGAGTCCGTTCTCGAAGTACGTGGTCACGGGGGACGGCACGACGGGCACGGCGCCCTCGAACACCTCGCCGGTGGCGCCGTCGATGGCGATGACGTCGCCCGCGCGCAGCACCTTGTCACCCACGCGCAGCTCGCCGGCCGCGGCGTCGATGTGCAGCGCCTCGGCGCCGACGACGGCGGTGGTCCCCATGCCGCGCGCGACGACGGCGGCGTGGGAGGTCTTGCCGCCCCGCGCGGTCAGGATGCCCTCCGCGGCGATCATGCCGCCGAGGTCGTCCGGGTTGGTCTCGCGCCGGACGAGGATGACCTTCGCCCCGGCGGCGGCCCGCGCCACGGCCTCCTCGGAGGTGAAGGCGATCTCGCCGACGGCAGCGCCGGGCGAGGCCGCCATGCCCGTGGCCAGGACGGTCTTCGGCGCGGCGGCGTCGAACTGCGGGAACATGAGGGAGGTCAGCTGGGCGCCGGTCACGCGCTCGAGGGCCTCGTCGATCGAGATGAGCCCCTCGTCGACCAGCTGTGTCGCCACCCGGAAGGCCGCGCCGGCCGTCCGCTTGCCGACGCGGGTCTGCAGCAGCCAGAGCCGGTCGTTCTCGACCGTGAACTCGATGTCGCACAGGTCGCGGTAGTGGCGCTCGAGGCGGTCCATCGCCTCACGGAGGTCGTTGTAGCTCTTGGGGTCGATCTTCGCGAGGTCGGCCAGCGAGAGGGTGTTGCGGATGCCGGCGACGACGTCCTCACCCTGCGCGTTGACGAGGTAGTCGCCGTAGACGCCGGAGTGGCCGGTGGAGGGGTCGCGGGTGAAGCACACGCCGGTGCCGGAGTTCTCTCCGAGGTTGCCGAACACCATGGTCTGGACGTTGACGGCCGTGCCCAGGTCGTCCGAGATCTTCTCCCGGCGGCGGTAGATCACGGCGCGCTCGGTGTTCCAGGAGTTGAACACGGCCTCGATGGCCATGTTGAGCTGGGTGCGGACGTCCTGCGGGAAGTCGGCGCCGGTCTCGGCCCTGACGATCTCCTTGTACTCCGCAACGAGTTCCTTCAGGTCCTCGGCCGTCAGCTCCGGGTCCGACTTGACACCCTTCTCGTGCTTCTTCGCGTCGAGCGCGTGGGCGAACTTCTCGCCGTCGATCTGCAGGACGGTCTTGCCGAACATCTGGATGAGACGCCGGTAGGAGTCCCAGGCGAACCGTTCGTTGTTCGCGAACCTCGCGAGCCCGAGGACGGTCTGGTCGTTGAGGCCGATGTTGAGGACCGTCTCCATCATGCCCGGCATGGAGAACTTCGCACCGGAGCGGACCGAGACGAGCAGCGGCTCGTCGACATCGCCGAAGTTGCGACCGATCTCCTTCTCCACCGCGGCCAGGGCCTCGCTCACCTGGTCGGGCATCTCGGGCGGAACCGCGCCGTTCTTCATGTAGTAGCGGCAGGCATCGGTGGTGATGGTGAACCCCGGAGGTACGGGCAGGCCGATGTTGGTCATCTCGGCCAGGTTCGCGCCCTTGCCCCCCAGCAGGTCCTTCTGGTCCTTGTCACCCTCGCTGAACTTGTAGACGTACTTCGCCATTGATGGAGCCTCCGAACTGGTGTGAGTCGGGTCCAGCCTACCGGTTGTTCCGTGGTCCTCCCTCCCGGCGCCGACCGCCGGGGGCAAGGCTGCGGCCCCCGCCGCCGGGCGGGGGCCGCAGGCTGCTGGTCGCTCAGCGGCGTACGTCGTCCCCGATGTCCTTGATCGAGTCGCCGAGATCGCTCGCCGCGTCCTTCACGTCGGCCTTCACCTGCTGGGCCTTGCCCTCGGCCTCCAGGCGCTCGTTGTCGGTGAGGTCTCCCCACTCCTCCTTGACCTTGCCGCCGAGCTTCTCGGCGCCGTGCCTGATGTCGTCTCCGATACCCATGGTGATGTCCTTTCAGAGGTCTGTGACGCCGCGTGTTGTGCACGTCACAAGGGACCAAAGTACCAAGCCCGTCCGCGGGCGGCAGCCCGGGACCGGAGTCCCGGGCGATCCGGCACGATATCTCCATGACTCTGCCATTCGTCCTCCTCGCCTCGCGCGCGGAGGATGCCGCCGCGGACGAGGAGTACGAGTCCTTCCTGCGATGGTCCGGCCTGGGCGGGCGCGACCTGCTCAGGGTGCGCATGGAGGCGGAGCCCGTTCCGGCGTTCGACCCGGCCGACGTCGCGGGAGTCATCCTCGGCGGCTCTCCGTTCACCGGATCCCTCCCCCGGCACCGCAAGTCCCCGACGCAGCTGCGGGTGGAGGCGGAGCTCCGGCCCATCCTCACCCGTATCCTCGAACGCGACTTCCCCTTCCTCGGCGTCTGTTACGGCGTCGGCACGCTGGGGATCCTCGCCGGCGGCGTCGTCGACGACACCCATCGCGAGAGCACCGGCCTCGCGGACATCACCCTCACCGCGGCCGGGCGGGCCGACGACGTCACGCGAGTCCTGCCCGACGCCTTCCAGGCGTTCGTGGGGCACACCGAGGCCTTCCGCATCCCCCCGCCGGCCGCCACGATTCTCGCGACGTCGCCGACCTGCCCCGTCCAGATGCTCCGGATCGGCCGCAACGCCTACATCACGCAGTTCCACCCGGAGATGTCGGTGGAGCACGCCCGGCGCGCGCGCCGACGGTGACCACGGCTGCCATCCGGGGGCTATCCCCCACGGAACATTCCTGATCCCCCCGTTCCAGCCCCGAAACCGGGCCCCTACCCTCGGAGGCATGGCATACACGACAGAGCCCGTCCGCCGTCGGCCGCTGGCCGATCTGCTGCCGGGAGCCGCCAACGTCCTCGTCTCCTTCGCTCTCGCCCTCTCCTGGGGTGTCGCGCTGCTCATACTCGTCTCCATCGGCGTGGGCCTCATCCCGCTCTTCGGGGTGGGCCTCGTCATCCTCCTGGGAGTCGCCTGGCTGCTGCGTCTCGCCCTGGACGCGGAACGCTGGCGGGCCCGCGCCGTGTACGACCTGTCGGTCCCCGACCTGTCCAGCTGGCCGTCGCGTCCCGGCGACAACGTCCTCCTGCGGGCGGTACGACCCTTCACGAACGGCGAGTTCTGGCGCAGCTTCGCCCACCACATCATCAAGATGCTGTTCGGCCTCACGGCGGGAGCCCTGTTCCTCTGGCTCGCATCCACCGGCATCGCAGGCGTGACGGTGCCGTTCACCGGTGCCGCGGCCTTCGAACTCGCTCCCGCCTGGGACCTGCAGCCCTGGTGGGGGTTCGCGGTCGGGGTCCTCCTCCTCGCGCTCGCCACCCTGGGCCTCTGGGCGGCGGTGGCCATCGACCGCAACCTCGACAGCGCCATGCTCTCGGTGCCCGCCGAACAGCTGCAGCGCCAGGTGATCGCCCTCGCCGACGCCCGGGACGGCGCCGAGCGGGCTGCCGAGGCGGAGCGCCGCCGGATCGAGCGTGACCTGCACGACGGCGCCCAGCCACGGCTGGTGAACCTGGCCATGACCCTCGGCATGGCGCGCAACAAGCTGGACACCGATCCAGCGGCGGCCCGCGCCATGATCGAGGAGGCCCACGCCGAGGCGAAGGCCGCCGTCACCGACCTCCGCCAGATCGCCCGCGGCATCCATCCCGCCGTGCTCAGCGACCGTGGCCTGGACGCGGCACTGTCCGCCCTGGCGGCGCAGTCCCCCATCCCCGTTGACGTCCGGGTGACCCTGCCCGACCGGCTGCCGCGCGCGACCGAGGCGGTGGCCTACTTCGTGGTCGCCGAGGCCCTGACGAACGTGGCGAAGCACTCACGCGCCACGAGCGCCCAGGTGGTGGTCAGCCAGCTCGGGGACCGGGTGCGCATCACGGTCTTCGACAACGGCGTCGGCGGCGCCCACATCGCCACCGGCACCGGGTCGACGGGCCTCGCCGGGATGCACGAACGGGTGCGGTCCGCCCAGGGGACCCTCAGCATCCAGTCGCCTGATGGCGGCCCCACCCTGCTCACCGTGGAGCTCCCGTGCGCCTCCTGATCGCCGAGGACTCCGTCCTGCTCCGGGCCGGCCTCGAGCGCCTGCTCACCGACGCCGGCCACGAGGTGGTCGGCTCCACCGGAGACGCGGCGGACATCGTCCCTCTCGCCACCTCGCTCCTCCCCGACCTGTCGATCATCGACGTGCGGATGCCACCCACCTTCACCGACGAGGGCATCCGGGCCGCGGTGGAACTGCGGCGCCGGTCCCCCGAGGCGGCTGTCCTCGTGCTCAGCCAGTACGTGGAGGAGCGCTACGCCTCCGAACTCATCGCGGCCTCCACCAGGGGCCTCGGCTACCTGCTGAAGGAGCGGGTGGCGGACGTCGACGAGTTCCTCGCCGCCGTGCTCACCGTCGCGGGGGGCGGGACCGCCCTCGATCCCGAGGTGGTGGCACAGATCGTGGTGCGCTCCCGCAAGCGGGACGATCTCACCCGGCTCACGGCCCGCGAGCGGGAAGTGCTCCACCTCATGGCCGAGGGC